>JAJXUS010000386.1 GCA_021782675.1 Acidobacteriota bacterium | reverse complement strand
TCACCAGCTTTTCGACAGTGGGAGACAGTTGTGCGCCGACTTTGCGCCAGTAGGCGATGCGCTCATGCTTCAGGTCGACCGAGGCCGGGTTAGTGCGGGGGTTATAGGTGCCGACCACCTCAATCGAACGGCCATTGCGGGCGCGGTCCTTCTCGATGACCACAATCCGGTAGTAGGGCTGCTTGCGGGCGCCAACGCGCGCCAAACGAATCATTACCACGGCGATACGGTTCCTTTCACACTCCGATGCTGTTTGCGTCCTGGGGCCGGCGCCGCGCGCAAATTGCCGCTGCGCCCAACTAGCCGGCCAAACGAAAGGCCAGACTGATCGCCCGGCCGTCGCAAGACTCAACAACTAAGTATCGCCGAAAGTGGGCATTTGAAGCAAATGCCGCGTAGCTGCCCATGCTTTCTCCTGCCCGTCAGGAGTCTGCCCCAGGAGCTAAACCAGTGCCTCCTCCCGCCTGGATCGGCTTTCGGTATACAAGTCATCGCGCGTCAGCGGCAGTCTGCTGTTTCCATGGTCGGGCCGACTCAGCAGTACCTGGTATATTCCAATGTCGCCCCGCCGGAAAGCAGCCGCACACCCCGCCATATACAAAAGCCAGCTGCGGTACGTTATCTCGGGCACGTGCTCAAGCAGCGTCGTGGAGTTCTTCCGCAATCCCTCCACCCACCGGCGCAGCGTCAGCTCATAGTGTTCCCGCAGATTTTCCACATCGCGCACCTCAAGCCCCTGCGATTCCGCTGCATGCAGAGCCTCCGCCAGGGTCACAAGCCTGCCGTCTGGAAACACAAATCGGTCGATGAACGAACTCTGCCGCACGGAAGAACCATGTGCGCGCGCAATTCCGTGATTCAGAAACAGCCCTCCGGGCTTCAGCAGCCGGTACGCAATTCCGAAATAATGAGGTAGATTCTTCAGCCCCACATGCTCGAACATGCCCACGCTGGCGATCTTGTCGAACGGCTCTCGGCTCCCGTCTATTGCGCGATAGTCGCACAAATCGGCCTGACATATATGTTCCAGCCCGGCCTTTTCGATGCGGCGTTTTGCCGTACTCGCCTGTTCCCGGCTCAGCGTAATGCCCTCGGCATGTGCCAGCCGTTTTCCAGCCGCATGCAGCAGCAGGCTGCCCCAGCCGCATCCTATGTCCAGAAAGCGTTCTTCAGGGCGCAGCCGCAGCTTGTCGCATATCAGCTCCAGCTTCTGCTCCTGCGCCGCGTCCAGCGAGTCCTGCGCATTGCGAAAATACCCGCAGGAGTACACCATTGATTTCCCCAGCCAGGGTTCGAAGAAGTCAGCCGGATGATCATAGTGGTGCGCAATCGAGGCCTGCGACCGGTGCAGGGAATTCAGTCGCCCGTGTCGCAGCAATCGGCCCAGGCCGACCATCGCGCCCGCAAGCTGCTCTTCCAGTTGCTGCCGCAGTCTGCGTGGACGGTTGAGAATCTGCTCGACGATTGAGAATATCTCAAAGAAATCTCCCTCCACATCCACATCGCCATTGATGAATGACTTGCCCATCGTCAGTTCGCTGGGGTCGGTGACAAATGCGCGCAGCGCCCTGGGATTTCCCACAGCAAGCGTGCAGGCCGGCTCAAGGTTCGCCGATGATTTCCATTGCCATCCATCCCAGAGCCGGATGGCAAAAGGCGGTCCCTCATATTCCGTGAAAAGCGCTTTGAATGTGTTGGCAGTGTGCTTCCTGATTGATTCGGTCATTGTCCTGACGTCCTTTCCGCCCCGGAATGAAGACGACATCCAACTGTTTCCGAATATGTGTAAGGCCGTGGCCGTTATGCGATTTTCTCGCTAAGAGGATACTCCACTTTCGTCCGCTATCGGTCTCAGGAAGGCTGGCCATGTGTGCGCATGCTTCAGTCTGAACAAAGCAGGAGAAGGGCTCCGGCACCAGCCGCCGCTACACTCCGCGCGCCGGAAACAAAAATCGCAGCATTGGCCGCACCCGTGCGGCCCAGCTGGCCTCGTCGTGGGTTCCCCCCTGGACTCGCTCAAAATGCAGAGTTTCGCCCATCTTCCAGCCATGCGCCGCAAGCGCGCGCGCCAATTGCTCCACGTCGCGCAGCGAGCTGTGTCCTTCTCTGTCGCCTACATCGAGCCACAGCCTGGGCCGCTTGCCAAGTCCCGCTGCCCGCGCGTTCAGATAGCCAAGAATGCTCCTCTGGTTCCACCACACGCTCGGCGAAAGCACGGCCAGCCGGCCAAATCGCTCCGCATGGCGCAGGCCAAAGTAGAGCGTCACCAGTCCGCCGAGCGATGAACCGCCCAGCCCGGTGCCCTCGCGGTCTGTGCGCACGCGATACTCGTTTGCGATCCACGGCATCAGGTCGCTCGTCAGCAGCAGTCCATAGGACTCGGCTTCGCCTCCGCCCATCTCTCCGTTGCGTTCGTGCGTATACTCGGCCAGCCGCCGCTCGCCGGTGTTATGAATGCCCACAATCACCAGCGGCTCCACTTCGCCTGTCGCGATTGCCGCATCAGCATGCTCTCGTATCTGCCAGCTGCGCCCCCGGATGAACGAAGTCTAGCCGTCAAAAAGGTTTTGTCCGTCATGAAGATACAGCACCGGAAAAGTCCGCTCAGGACGCTGCGCATAGCATGGCGGAAGATAAACCGTCACGTCGCGCGCATCCGGCAGGTGCCTGCTGCGGAACGCCCGATGCACGCGCAGGCGCGGGTGTGCCCCGGTGTGGCCGGCTGGCGCCAGCCCTTCATGCATTGGGAATCGTCCCCGTCATGGCGTACAGAATCACGCGCGAGGTCGCTTCCTCATTCGGATGCGATGAAATCATCATGTCGTAGAGATGCGGGTTGTTCCATGTCTGCCCGAACTTCTGTTGCAGATAGTGCATCCGCTCCGCGTCCACCGCTTGGATGCGCTGCTCGATGTTCACCCCCGGCCCAAGCCGTGCACGAAGACGCTGCACCCGATCGCGCAGCGGAGCATAGATGAAAACCTGAAATACCTCCGGCTTCTTCTGCAGAATGCACTGCGCGCCGCGGCCCACGATCACGCAGCTTCCATCTGCGTAAGCCTGTTCCATAATCTGGCGTGTCAGCTCCAGCATGGTGTCTGGATC
>JAJXUS010000385.1 GCA_021782675.1 Acidobacteriota bacterium | reverse complement strand
CGGCGTGGGCAATCGAAGAGTAAGCCAGCATCCGCTTCACGTTCTGCTGTGTCAGCGCGCCCAGGTTGCCGATGGTCATCGACAGGGCGGCCAGAATCCACAGCATCGGCACCCACAGGTGCGGAGCGCTGCCGTACCCCTCATAGCAGACACGCAGCAGCACCGCGAACGCCGCAGCCTTCGGCCCCGTAGACATCAGGCCGACTACCGGCGCGGGCGCTCCTTGATAAACATCCGGCGTCCAGACGTGAAAGGGCGCCAGCGAGACCTTGAAAGCGAGGCCGATCAGCATCATTCCGAACGCAACCGTAAGCAACAGCGGAGAGGCGCCCGACGCGACAGCCTGCGCGATGCTGGCGATATTGGTCGAGCCCGACGCGCCGTAGCACAGCGCGATGCCGTACAGAAAGAACGCCGTGGCGAAGGAGCCGAGCAGGAAGTATTTGAGCGAAGCCTCCGGACTGCCCGCGCTGCGCTTGCGGAAGCCCGCAAGAATATAAGTCGAGATAGAGGAGATTTCCAGGCTGATAAAGACCATCAGCAGCTCGACCGAAGCGGTCATCAGCATCATGCCGGTGGCGGCAAACAGCAGCAGCGCATAATATTCGCCGACGTAGCTGGTGTGGCCCTCAAAGTAGTCGAGCGAGACCAGCAGTGTGACCAGAAGAATGCCGCCGATGACAAAATGAAAGAAGATGCTGAAGGCATCCGTGCGGATGGAGCCGAAGAACGCCGTGCCGGCGGGCAGGCTTATTTGCCACCAGGTTGTAGCCAGCGCGGCAAGGGTTCCAACGATGGCGAGCGCCCCCAGGGGCTTGCGGCTTTTGGCCGGCGCGATGAGCGGCGTCAACAGCATGACGAGCACGCCCGTCAGCGTGAGAATGATTTCCGGCAGAATGCGCAGTGCTGGTGAAACCTCGGTCATCGTGCGGAGGCCGTCCTTCCATGAAGTAGGGCAGAGGCGGTCTGCATCGGCGCGGTGACCGCGGCCATACGGGCGGCAACCTGCGGCAGACTGCGGTCGAGCGCGCGCATCCAGAACGGGGACGCGACCCCGAGCGCGATCATCAACGCAACGGTGGGCCACACCGCCGCGCGTTCCCGCCAGTTGACGTCCGTACCCGTGAGCGCTGCGCCGTTCGACGGCACACCGTAAAACACGCGCTGGACCATCCACAGCATGTACGCAGCGGACAGAATCACTCCAACCGTGGCAGCCGCGACCAGCGCCGGATGGGCCGGGAAGCTGCCGCTGAGGATTAGAAACTCACCGACAAAATTTCCCAGCGAGGGCAGGCCGATCAGCGCCAGCGTGGTAATGACAAACAGCGTGGTCAGTTGCGGCAGCCGTGCGGCCACGCCACCCAGCCGCGCCATGTCAAAGGTGCCGTAACGCTCATACAGCATGCCCAGCAGCATGAAAAGCGCGCCCGCTGAAATGCTTTCGTTCAGAATCTGGAAAGCGGCTCCATCCAGGCTGGCCGCGCTGAAGGAGTAAATGCCGAGGACGATGAAGCTGACCGCGCTCAGCGTAGCGTAGGCGGCGAGCCGCTTCACATCCGTCTGGATCAGAGCCATCAGCGCGCCGTAAAGAATACCGATGACAGCGAGCGCAACCATCAGCGGCGCCACATGGGCGGCTTCTGTCGGGAAGAGCTCCACATGCCAGCGCAGCAGGGAATACAGGCCCAGCTTTCCGGCCAGGATCATGGCAACCGCAGGCGGCGCTTCCTGGATACCATCGCGCAGCCAGCCATGCAGCGGAAAGACCGGCGCCTTGACGGCGAAGGCCAGCAGAAAAGCCAGCGAAACCAGCCAGAGGCCGGCAGCGTGCGGGCCGGTGCTGGCGCCGTGCAACTGCTGCCGCAGCAGGACAAGATCAAAGGTGCCCGTCTGCGCGTAGAGCCACAGCATGCCGACCAGCAGCAGCGCAGAAGGAATGAACGCATAGAGAAAGAACTTGAGCGCCGCGCTGCGCCCTCTGCCGCTGCGGCCAAAGATTCCGATCAGCAGCGCGAGCGGGACGATCGAAAGCTCCCAGAAGGCGTAGTAGAGCATCAGATCCAGCGCGACAAAGACGCCGTACATCGCCGTCTGCTGCAGCAGGAGAAGGGAGTAGAACGCACGCTGTCGCTCGCCGACGGAGCGCCAGGAGATCAACACCCCCAGTGGCGCCAGGAAGGCGACCAGAACCACGAGCCACATGGAAAGACCGTCCACGCCGACGTGATAGCGGATGGCAGGATTGGCGATCCATAAGATATTGCGCTGAAATTGAAAGCCGCCCGTCTGGCTATAGTCGAAGTGCGCCGGCAGATGCAGCGCCATCACAAAAAGAGCCAGCGTGAGCACGAGGGAAAACCCGCGCGCGAAACGCGCCGGCAGCAGCAGCACCAGCACTGCGCCAACGGCCGGCAGCAGGATGAGCCAGGTGAGGATGCTTGCGTTCAGCACTGAAATAATCCTTCCTCCTCAGTACAGGTGCGCGAAGTAGAGCACGATGAGCAGCACGGCAGCGGCCCCGGCAGCCAGCCAGCCTGCGTAGGAGCGAATGTTTCCCGACTGGATGCGGCGCACGCCATTACTGCCTGCGCCGGCGATCCGCGTCCAGGCGCGGTTAGTGCCGTCGATGATGCCGGACTCCACAGCGCCAGCCAGAGCCACGCGCGAAAATGCGAGCAGCGGCCGCACAACGACCGCGCCATAGAGCTCGTCAATCCAGTATTTATGTGCCACCAGATCGGAAAACGCAGACTTCGGCTCTTCCGGCGCAAGCGGCTTGCGGCGGTACTTCTGATCTGCCAGAAACCATCCAATCGCTGCCGCGAGCATGGAGACAACGGAGAGCATACGCTCCAATGCGGCCGAAGGCTCGGCATGCAGCAGTTGAACATTCTCTGTCGCGTCGCGAAAGACGGGCGCGAGAAAATGTCCGAACCAGTCATTGCCGCCCAGCGCCTGCGGCCAGCCAATCCAGCCGCGTGCTCACCGCGGGCACCCGCGATCTCTTCCTGTCCAACGCGGTTCGGATGCACCGCGCACTTCGGCGCGCGGGTGTCGCCGCCGAACTACACGTCCTCGAGGCGGCTCCACACGGCGGGTTCTTCG
>JAJXUS010000384.1 GCA_021782675.1 Acidobacteriota bacterium | reverse complement strand
ATCTAGGTGCTGCGCATCGCCGAACTGGCACAGTTGGAGCTGACGGCCAAAGAGCTGCCCGCCATGCAGCGGGATCTGAATTCCATTCTTGGCCACGTCGCTCAACTGAATGCATTGGACACCACCGGCATTGCGCCGATGGCCCAGACCGGCGAGCTGGCGGCCGCGGGCGAGCGCGAAAACCGCCTGCGCGACGATCAACGGTCTGCCTGTCTGCCGCGCGAAACCGTGATGGCCGAGGCGCCAGAGACCGACGGCGTTTATTTCAAAACGCCGAAGGTCATTGAACGCTAAGAGACTCCGCGCACTTTTGAAACTCCGCGATTGACGCGATTTAGCACCAGCACTGTTACATACTGTTTGCGAGACGCTCCTTTGACAAATTCAGCATCGACGATTGCTCACCAGGCTCCAACCATCCCCGCCGCACGCAACGCGGTCCAGGACCGCACCGTACCGGCCACACAACAGGCCGAAGGTTTTTACCAGCGCATTGCCGCGCGCAATCCCGAGATCAACGCCTGGCTGGCGCTGAGCCGCGAGCGGGCGCTGGCGCAGGCCGCGCGCATCGACGCTATGGCCGCGCGAGGCGACGAGCTGCCCCCGCTGGCCGGCGTCTGTATCGGCATTAAAGATGTGCTGACAATGACCGGCGCGCCGACCACCGCAGCGTCAAAAATTCTTGAAAGCTATCAGGCGCCTTACGACGCCACCACAGTTGCGCGGTTAGAGCAGGCGGGCGCGGTGCTGCTGGGCAAACTCAATTGCGATGAGTTCGCCATGGGTTCGTCGAACGAAAACTCCGCCTATGGGCCGGTGCGTAACCCGCGCGCACTGGATCGCGTGCCGGGTGGCTCCAGTGGCGGCTCCGCCGCAGCGGTCGCCGATGGCATGGCGGTCGCAACGCTGGGCACGGAGACCGGCGGCTCGACGCGACAGCCCGCGTCCTTTTGCGGCGTTGTGGGCCTGTTGCCCACCTACGGCCGCGTCTCTCGCTATGGATTGATCGCCTTTGCATCCTCCCTCGATCGCGTCGGTCCATTCACCAACACGGTGGAGGACGCGGCGCTGATGCTGCATGCAATCGCCGGCCACGATCCGATGGATGCGACCAGCGCGCTCCACCCAGTTCCGGACTATGCGGCGTCGCTGCAACAGCCCGTGAAGGGCCTGCGCATCGGCATACCGGAGGAGTATTTTGGCGAGGGCCTTGATCCGGAAGTGCGCGCCGCCGTCGAGCGGGCCGCCGCCGCGCTGCGTGCCGCCGGCTGCGAATTGAAGAAGATTTCGCTGCCGCATACGCCGTACGCCATTGCCACCTATTACGTTCTGGCCACGGCGGAAGCCTCCGCCAACCTGGCGCGCTTCGACGGCGTGCGCTACGGCTATCGTGCCGATCATCCGAAGACGCTCGCGGATATGTACCGGCGCACGCGCGACGAGGGCTTTGGCACGGAGGTCAAACGCCGCATCCTGCTGGGAACCTATGTGTTGAGCGCGGGCTACTACGACGCGTACTACCGCAAGGCGCAGCAGGTGCGCACGCTGCTCACGCGCGACTTTCTCCACGCCTTCCAGTCGGTGGACGCAATCCTGACACCAACCGCGCCTACGCCCGCCTTCCGCCTGGGGGAGAAGACGGACGATCCGCTGGCCATGTACCTGGCTGACATTTTTACGGTTACGGCAAATCTGGCGGGAATCTGCGGCGTCTCCGTACCGTGCGGCATCTCCAGCGAGGGCCTTCCCATCGGCGCGCAGATACTCGGTCCGCATTTTGGCGAGGCAACAATTCTCCGCGTCGCGCAGGCAATTGAACAGGCGCAGTAATTCGAGGCGATGCGCCTGTTCACCCGCGCCGCAGAAGAACGTTCGTCAATCTGAGCGAAGCGAAGAATCCAGGCATTTCCCAACCAGACCGCACGCACTCGGTCCCAACCAGCAAAGCGCTACGGCCTTTCTTTGTTGTCATTCCCGAAGGGAATCCGCTTCTGTCGCGCTTCTCCCGGCGGAGCAAAGAGACCGAGTCATTCTGAGCAAAGCGAAGAAGCCGGGCATTGGCCTTTCGCTGCAATTCAAAAGTCTTTCGCAACGAGAAGGATGACATGCGGCGATGCAGGGGCTCTTTCTCCGAAAGAAAAAATGCTCGAAGGGCGAAGGCCTACTGCGCGCCCAGCGTCTCCATCAGAGCGTCAAAGTCCTCCAGCCGCGAGTACTCAATGATGACCTTGCCGCGGCCGTTTTTGTCCTGAATCTTGACGCGGAGACCGAGCTGACGCTGCAGACGCATCTCGGCTTCCCGGACATTGGGGTCAACCGTCTTCTCTGTTTGTTCGCTATTTGTCTTGGGTTCCGGATGCATGCGAGCCTGCACCAGCGCCTCGGTCTGCCGTACCGATAAGTCTTTGGCTGCGATAACCGCCGCCATTGCAATCATTTCCGCCGCATCGGCCAGGGCCAGCAATGCTTTGCCGTGGCCAAAGCTAAGCTGCCCATCTTCGAGCTGCTTCTGTAGCGGGTCAGGCAAACGCATCAGCCGCAGAAAATTCGCCACCGAGGCGCGGTCCTTTCCCGTGCGTTTGGCGATATCGTCCTGCGTCATCCGAAACTCGCGGCTCAGCCGCTCAAAGGCGCGCGCCTGCTCCATGGGGTTCAGATCCTCGCGCTGCAGGTTCTCGACGATCGTCATCTCCAGAACCTGCGCGTCGCTGGCTTCGCGGACAACCGCCGGCACATGCGACTTGCCGCTGAGCTGCGAAGCGCGCCAGCGCCGTTCGCCGGAGATTAACTGATAGCGGCCACCCGGCAGTCGGCGCACCGTGATGGGCTGGAGCACGCCAGTTGCCTCAATCGAACGGGCCAGCTCCGTCAGCTTCTCGGGGTCGAGCGATTTGCGGGTCTGATAGGGGTTCACCTCGATCCGCTCGACGGCAATTTCGAAGGCAGCACCGTCTGGACTGGCAGGCGAACTGGCCGCCGGCGGGGTAGCGGGTTGGGCAGGCGCCTCGGCCGCGCGCGGCTCCGGGGCAGCGACAGCGCGGGAGGCCATCGGGCGCGACAACAGGGATTCCAGCCCCTTGCCCAGGGCTTGGCGCTTCGGATTCTCGGCCTGCGG
>JAJXUS010000383.1 GCA_021782675.1 Acidobacteriota bacterium | reverse complement strand
CATCGTACTCAAATGTTGTACGCTTCCAGGCAAACCATGCTTCAGGATGCAGCGGGTGTGTGGCCGAGCCAAGCCCAAGAAGGTACATCATCATCAGCTCGCTGTAGTAGTCCCACTTGGAGGGCAGAAAGCCGAGCTCCGGCGTCCAGCCCTGCGCCAAAAGCCGCGTATCTTCTGAGAGCCATGTCCAGTCCACGCGATCGAAAATCGCCTTGGCGAGCTTGGTGATGTCGATGTCGCGAAAGTGCTGGCGGCAGGTGAGGATGCCGCACAACAGGATCGCCGTATCCACCGATGAAGCTTCCGAGTCCCAGATCCTTTCGCCCGTGTTGATGTTGGCAAAGTGGTAGTAGAAGCCGCGATGTGTCGGCAGATCATGCCAGAGGAAAGACAGTGTCGAGATCACGCGCAGCCGCGCTTCGGCGTAGCTGATGAATCCGCGCTTCTGCGCAATGCAGATGGCTGTGAGGCCAAAGCCGGTGGATGCGATGCTTCCCACCAGGGTGGTGTCGGGACTGCGCACGTTGCACCGGTCTTTGACCAGTCCCGTGCGGGGGTCGGTCTGCTCCCAGAAGAAGAGGAAGTTGGCCTTCTCAAGCTCGTCCAGAAACTGGTCGTCTTCGGGCGAGAGCGCAGCCGGAACGGGAGGAGGAGCCGGCTGCATGTGCTGTCCCGGATCCTGAGCCGAGGGGCCAGCACCATGGGCCAGCGGAAAGGCCGTTGCCTGCGAGAGCGGAAATCCCACGGAGAGACAGGCCATCTGGCGCAGCAAGTGGCGGCGAGACTGGGTTCCTTCGGCTGGATTGGTCACTTTACGGTTGTGCATTCCGCTTTGCCGGTGGAATAAATTTCACAGCTTCTATCCTCGCGGTCGCAACTTGAGCACGTGCCGAAAAGGTCTTAACCGTCATTTGTTATTTTAGATGCAAAAATTCGCATCATGATAGCCAGGTTCCGGACAGCTTAATGGGGTCCAGACGCGTCAGAATAGAGTATAGATGGATGGAACCTCAATGAATTGGAAACCAGTCGCGATCTGGGCTGGCTTCGGCGCTGTTGCGGCTGCATTGATTGTCACCTTTCTGATGCGCACGCACCGCTGGCAGCCGAGACTGATCACAATACAAGGCGCGGTGATTCGCCGTGACAGCGATGTGCGCCGGCAGGTGCCGATAGCAGACGCAGAGGTTACGGCGTCGGACGGCGTGAACCACGTCACGGCCCGGTCTGACGCCTCGGGCTATTTCATCCTTACCCTGGGTGCGGGTGTATGGCCAAAGCAGACAGTGAACCTGACTTTCAGGCATCCAGAATACCGGCCCCTCGACCTGCGAGCAGAAATCGGTTTTCGCAAAGCGGCCAGACATCTGTATGTCGCGGCCATGGATCCTGTTGCGCCAGAGGCCAGCGGTGACACCGGCCATCCGGCTTCCGTCGTCTCCAATATCCGGGTCAGGTACACGGTCAACTCCCAGAAGGAAGAGAACATAGGCAGCGCTGTCCGGGTTTTCCAGGTAGTAAATCAAGGCAATGTGCCCTGCGACGGCAAGTCCCTCTGTTCGCCCGACGAAGGCTGGAAGGCAGCGACCGGTTCCATTTCAATGGATGCCGGCCAGGGCAATGAATTTCGTAACGTGCGAGCTTCGTGCATCGCCGGCCCATGCCCGTTCACGCGAATTGACGCGAGCGGCTTCCAGGGCGGGGGCCGCACGGTGACTGCTTCGGCATTGGACTGGTCAGATACCACCACGTTTCTGCTTGAGGCCGAGGTCTTCCGCACTTCAATGGTTTCAAGCGTGCGCAGGTCGTATCCCGTTATCTACGACCGGACGTTGAACTTTACGCTCCCGCCGACGGAAGAAGGCGTAAGCATCGAGGCGGAGATTGATGGCACCCCGATGGTTTTTCCACTCGGCCCTGAGCTTTACCTTAGCTGGGCCACGTGCGTTGTCAGAACCAATACTGAAGCGCAGAAATCCTCTGTCTACCGCTGTGAACTCAAGCCCGGATACAGGTTCTGAAACTCTGCGCATCGCGCGGCCTGTCCGGAACCGATTGCCCCGAACAGGCCGCGCGTATTAGCATCGCTATTGCGGATTGCTGTGGATGAATACGGGACCGGGAAGCAACAGGACCGGCTCTCAACTCAATGGCGCCAGCTGGCGGCTCCTCAGAGCGCGGCGCACGACGGACGCCCTTCTTACTTGCGTTGCTGGAAGTTGCCTCGCGTGCATTGAGAGTGCCAGATGAGCTGTTCCCTCGGTCATGATTTCCAACCGCGTCACCTGCTTCCGCAGGCGTGTCGCTCGACGGCGGTTTTAGTCGCTGCATTGTTCAGCGTTGTCTTCGTGATTCTGCTTCAAGGGTGCGGGTTCACGCCAGAGGCCGGTCTCTTCGCTCCTCAAAGTCCGCCCACCGGCGGACCGCCCGTCGCATCGAACAACGGTTCAGTATCCATCTCGCCGCAGTATGTCGCCATCGCGCCCGGCCAGAAGGTAAAGTTCACGGCAACCGTCAGCGGCGGCGTTGGCAGCAACTTGCTTTGGTTTGTGAACAGTACAGCGGGCGGCAACGCGACCATTGGCACGGTTGACGGCACCGGGAACTACACCG
Source organism: Acidobacteriota bacterium (assembly GCA_021782675.1). Taxonomy (GTDB): domain Bacteria; phylum Acidobacteriota; class Terriglobia; order Terriglobales; family Acidobacteriaceae; genus JAKAUB01. Next base: position 511 of record JAJXUS010000383.1, on the reverse strand, counting down.
CCCCGGCGCAGATTACGCAGAGCGAAAACGTCACGGTTAGCGCGGTGCTTGTCTCCTCGGCCAAGCAGAACTACGCCACGGCGGTCGTGTCGATTATCAAGCCTGGTTTTGCCTTCTGCCCCGGCGTTACCAAGAATCCACAAGTTGCGCTCTACAAGATTTACCTGCCCGCCCCCGGCAAGACCTTTGTGGAGTTCGGCAAGACGACGAACTATGGCTTTGATACCTGGAAAGTCGCTGCACCGACATCCAATGGCGGCGATGTTGAGATCTTTGTTGCCGGCATGCTGGCCCAGACTCTCTATCACATGCGAGCACAGGTCACGCTCGACAACGGCGCAACCTATACCGATCCCGATCAAACCTGCACCACCGGTACGCCGCCCGCCACCTCGCCCGTCACAATTTCCACTCCGGGCGGAGGAACGCCGCAACCGGGAATCGAGATGTGGAATACGCTCATCCCGCAGACCGTGGCGCCCGCATTTGCCACTGACCTGAACGGGAACGT
>JAJXUS010000382.1 GCA_021782675.1 Acidobacteriota bacterium | reverse complement strand
GCCAACCACACGCTGACGTATTACCGGGAGTCTGCCCAGCCGGTTGCCGTGAATCTGCGCGAAGTGGTGGAGGGTGTGCTGACGCTGGAGCGGGCCCGCCTGGGGGCGGCGAAGGTAACAGCGACCACTCGCCTGCTGGCGCGACAGCCCGTCATTGTGGCGCACCCGGGAGAGATGCGCCAGATCCTTATCAACCTGGTGGAAAACTCTATCGCCGCACTCCCGGGAGGGGGCACGCTGCAGGTCTCGGTGCGGCCCAGCTTCCGCCTGGCGACTGGGCAGTCCGGCTACCAGCTAGCGGTCGCGGATGACGGGGCGGGAATCTCGGCGGAAAACCTGCGCAAAATCTTCACGCCGTTTTTCAGCACCAAGGGCGCCAGCGGCACTGGGCTGGGGCTGTGGATTGTCCGGCAGATCGTGCAGAAGCACGGAGGAAGCCTGCGCATCCGATCGAAACCTGGCCGCGGCACCATCGTCGTCATGTGGTTGCCGCAGGATGGCAACCCGGCCGGCGGGCAGACGCTGCATGCGCGGTCGCAGTACCACGTGTTGCCGGACCGGGCGATGCCGATGGAGCGCTAAAATAGTGGCATCGCATCCAGCGACCCGGCGGACTCTGCTCTTGAAATCGCTTGCCTTCGCTCTGTTCCTGTTTTTGCTCGCACCGTTGCCGGCTCTTCGCGCCCAGGCCTCAGCGCCCACTCCTGTGCATGACTCCAGTGCTTTGAAGCCGCCGCCCGGTGCGCGCGTCGCCATTGTCGAGTTTGAGGACATGGAGTGTCCCATGTGCGCCCACGTTAACCCAATCCTGCGCGAGGCGGCCGCAAAGTATCAGATTCCCTGGGTGCGGCATGACTTTCCGCTGCGGATGCACGTGTGGAGCTTTAACGCCGCGGTCGATGCGCGGTGGTTCGACACCAGGTCCAAGAAGATTGGCGATGAGTTCCGCGATGCTGTTTTTGCCAATCAGGCAAGTATTGAGACGAAGGCGGATCTGCGCGCCTTCGCCGAAAAGTTCGCGCAGCAGCATGGCATCGGCTTTCCGTTTGTCGTCGATCCCCAGGGCGAGCTTGCGGCTGCGGTAAAGGCTGACTACGCGCTGGGCGAACGCATCGGGATCGAACACACGCCGACCATCTGGGTCGTCACCAACAAGACGAGCGGAACGCCCTACACCGAGGTGACGGATATCAACCAGCTCTACTCGATCATCGATCAGGCGCTGGCGGATACCGCCTCGGAACATCCAACAGCGAAGACCGCCCATCATCGCGGGCGGTGATCGCCTCTTCCGCTACTGATTCACGCGGCGCATGGTCGCTTCCGGGTACCGTGCGCCGGCTGCCACTCCCTTCGGCGCCACTTTTTCCAGCCGGGCAAGGTCTTCCTGGCTGAGCGTGATCTCTGCCGCCGCAGCATTTTCCTCGAGATAGTGCTTCTTCGTGGTTCCCGGGATGGGCACAATATCCTCTCCCTGTGCCATCACCCAGGCCAGCGCCAGTTGCGACGCCGTGCAGCCCTTTTCCGTTGCCATCTGGTGCACCTGCTCCACCAGCTCCAGGTTGCGCTGAAAATTCTCCCCGCTGAAGCGTGGATGATTGCGGCGAACGTCGCCTGCGGGCAAATCCTCCGGCTTGCGGAAGCGTCCCGTCAAAAAGCCGCGCCCCAGCGGACTGTATGCGACAAACCCCACTCCCAGTTCCCGGCATGCGGCCAGCGGTCCGTCTTCCGGATCGCGCGTCCACAGTGAATACTCCGACTGCAGCGCCGTAATTGGGTGAACCTTTGCCGCGCGGCGCAGCGTCGCCGGAGCAGCCTCCGACATGCCCAGATAGCGCACCTTCCCTTGCTGCACCAGCTCCGCCATAGCGCCGATGGTCTCTTCAATCGGCACCTCCGGATCGACACGGTGCTGATAGTACAGATCGATGGTCTCAACTCCCAGACGCTTCAAGCTTGCGTCGCAGGAGCTGCGGACATACTCCGGCCGGCCGTTCACGCCGCTGGCGGCGTTGGTCTTTGGGTCACGGAAGATGCCAAACTTTGTCGCCAGCACCACGGAGCTGCGCCGGTCGCGGATCGCCTTGCCGACCAGCACTTCATTGGTGTGCGGGCCGTACATATCCGCGGTGTCGATAAAGTCGATGCCCATGTCAATGGCGCGGTGAATAACGGCGATCGATTGTGCGTCATTGTTCTCGCCCACGTAAAAGTCCGACATGCCCATGCAGCCGAGACCCATCGCGGAAACTTTCAGGTCCTTGCCCAAAATCCGGGTACGCATTCGCTGTGATTTCCTCCACTGTTAGCAACAGATGCCGCCGGGCGCGCCGGCGGGATGAAAATTTTGATTTGCATCATCGACAGCGCACACAATCGCATACACTGGGCTTTCCCGATGAAAAAGCTGCGCGTAGGCATTCTATTCGGTGGCCGTAGTGGAGAGCACGAAGTCTCGCTGCTGTCGGCGGCGTCGGTGTTGCAGGCCATTGACCGGCGCAAGTATGACGTGCAACTGATCGGCATTGCCAAAGACGGGCGCTGGCTGACAGCGGCGGACGCCGGCAAGCTGCTGCCGCCGGCCGCACGGCCGCAACCCCTCCGTGCAGGCGATCCGGAGGCGACCCCCGGCGCAGCGCTGCTGGAGCAGGGTTCCGAAGTTCTGGTGTCGCCTGTACCTCCATCCCACGGCGGTAACGAAACGGCGCTGACAGCCTTGCGCGCCAGTGCGGAATCCTCGCTCAACGTGGATGTGATCTTCCCGGTGCTGCACGGCACCTTCGGCGAAGATGGCACGGTGCAGGGGCTGCTGGAGCTGGCCGATATGGCATACGTCGGCTCGGGCGTGCTGGGCTCTGCCGCCGGCATGGATAAAGATGTGATGAAGCGGCTGTTCGCCGCCGCCGGGCTGCCCCTCACCAAACACGTCACTGTGCTGCGCAGCGCCTGGCAACAAAAGCCAAAGCGCGTTAAGCAGGAGATCGAAGCCGCCCTGCGCTACCCGGTGTTTGTGAAGCCGGCAAATCTTGGTTCCTCCGTCGGCATCAGCAAGGCGCATGACGCCAGCGAACTGGCCCCGGCCATGGACTTGGCGGCGCGGTATGACCGCAAAATTGTCGTGGAGCAG
>JAJXUS010000381.1 GCA_021782675.1 Acidobacteriota bacterium | reverse complement strand
AGATGGGATACATGACCAGCGCCGACTGCACGCTGACGAAGCTGCGCAGGCCGGAGTCGCCGCGTTCGGTCTCCTGCATCACCAGGCCGTACTCCACGTTGTTCATCCCGGCGCAGCCGTAGCCCTGGATCGTGGCGCCATAGAAGCCCAGTTCGCCCATCGGCTTGATCAGTTCCTTCGGGAAACGGCCTTCGCGGGCGCACTCCTCGATGATCGGAATGACGTTATCTTCAATGAACTGACGGGCAGTGTCGCGCACCATCTGCTCATCTTCAGTCAACAGCGTGTCGAAGCCGAGAAAATCGACTCCTTTGAACGGAAAGGCCATAGCCGTCTATCTCTCCTGAAGATCGGAAACTCTTCAGGCTAGCAGAGTTATCGCTTCGCGTGAAAGCAGCCGTTGCGGCCGGTCAAAGTCGGCGGCTACTGTGCGAGGTATTCCGTGATGTAGGGGTCGTCTGAGCGCAGCAGATCCAGCAGAGAGCCGGAAAACGCGATGCCGGTATTGCGCAGGATCATGATGACCGTATTCGGGTCGACACCGTCACCGGGGATGCGCTCCATGGCATTGCTCGACCGGTTAAAGCGATGGGTAGCCAGCATGAAAGCGTCCTGCAGCCGATGGGTCACCAGCAGTGCCGTGCTCTCGTATACATCGCGCTGCTTCATGACCAGCTCAATGATGGTTGTAGATGTGATCGGGTCCAGCCCGCCGGTGGGGGAGTCGTACAGCAGCAGCTTGGGCCGCGTGATGATGGCGCGCGCAATCGCAACCCGGCGCCGCATGCCGCCGGACAGCTCCGCCGGAAATTTGTCAATGGCGCCTTCGAGCTCCACAAAGCGAAGGGCTTCGCGCACGCGCCGCTCGATGATCTCGTCATCTACCTTCTGTTCGCGCATGCGGAAGGCGACGTTCTCGCGGACTGAGAGCGAGTCGAACAGCGCGCTTTCCTGAAATGTCATGCCAATGTGGTCGCGGAAGGCAAACATCTGCTGTTCGGGCATAGTGCCGATATCTTCCCCAAAGATGCGGATACGACCGAAGTCGGGGACCATCAGAGCATTGGCCAGCTTCAGCATGACGCTCTTGCCGGTGCCCGCTTCGCCCAGCAGGATGACCATCTCGCCGGAATGGGCGCTGAAGTTAATGTTGTTCAGGACAGGCTTGCCATCGAAGCCGATCGAAATGTGGTCAAACTCAACGGCCGCGGGGACGGCCTCTGCAATTGCAGTGGTTGCGGGACCGTCGGCCGGGGCCTCATCGCGGACAGTCATCGCTCAGCGCCCGAACAGGCCGATCATCAACCGGCTGATGACAAAGTCACTTGCGATGATGAGCACCGAGCTGACAACGACAGCCTGTGTGGTGGACCGGCCCACCCCTTGCGTACCGCCGCGCGTGGACATGCCGAAGTAACAGCCGATGGTTGCGATGATGAAGCCGAAGAAGACGGGTTTGATGAGTCCCTCGAGGATGTCGGGATAGCGCAGATACTGGTACGCCATGTGGTAGTACTGCGCGCCTTCCAGGCCAAGCATCGTGGTGGAGATCAGACCCCCGCCAAAGGTGCCGAGGGCGTCGGAGATGATCGTCAAAAAGAAGAGCATGACGATGGTGGAAAGGACGCGCGGCGTTACCAGCTTCTTCAGGGGATCGGTACCGAGAGCGCGCATGGCGTCAATCTGCTCGGTCACCTGCATGGATCCCAGCTCGCTGGCCATGCCGGAGGCGTTGCGGCCCGAGACCATCAGGCTGGTGAGCACAGGCCCCAGCTCCTTAATCATCGAAAGACTGACCAGCTCGCCGGTCACAGATTTGGCGCCGAACTGCGCCAGCGTGGTCGCCGACTGCAGGGCCAGTACGCCGCCGGTAAAAAATCCCGTCAGCATCACAATCGGCAGCGATCCGAAACCGATCAGGTCCGCCTGCGTGAACAGGTCCGCCCAATAGAACGGCTTGCGGAATACGTTCGTCAGGGCGTTCCAGGAAAGGAGCGAATACTCCTGGACGGCCAGCACCTTTTCGCGCAGGAGCTCTCCGATTGGCATACTCGCATTATGGCATCCGGCCGCAGTCCCTGGGGAGGGAATGCACCAGAGCGAAATCTTAAGGCATTTGCTGTAAGGTGGCCGCGGCTCGTTTCAGGGCCTGCGTAAGAATGGTGAGCTGTTCCGCGGCGCGTACCGAGTCAGAGGCATCGATGGCCTCGTTGACGCCGGGAATCACCACGGCCGCGTAGCCAGTGTGTTCTCCCGGCGCATAAACGGTGTGCCGGTACCAGGGGCGCCCGGGCAGGCCTTTTGCCGACAGCAAGTCCTCTTCTGCCTGGCGGAGAATCAAATTTTGCCGGACAAAATCTGCAGTGGGATTCTGCTCCGCTGCGTCCGCACGGGCGCCCGCCTCGCGGAACTGCTGCGCCGCCCGCAGGGCCGCGTCAAAGTCCAGGCCTGTCAGGTTTTTGTCGGCGGCGCGGGTTCTTGCATCGCCCAGGTAGCGCTCGACAGCGCGGCCGTATGCGGCATAGTCGTAGGGCAAAATATCCGCATCGGCCATGGTGATGGCCTCCAGCCCCAGGACGCGCGCCTGTTGCTGCAGATAGACAAACTTCGGGTCGGCATTCTTCACGTACCAGGCGTAGTTATCGAAAGCCGAGTGATAGACGCCATAGGACCCGCTCGAGCCGATGTCCGTCGACGGAACACCCAGATGCTGCAGAAACGGGGTGTAATCCGAGCCGCTGCCCAGGTCGTCCAGGTGAACGGGTAGTGCGTGATCGCTGCTCAGAGACGGAAGGGAAGCGGGCTTTTCATGCGCGGCCCGGTCCTGCTCGGCCTGCCAGGCAGAAAATACAGTGCCACCCTGCGGACTAGGAACAAGCTGCGTGATCGAGACCACAAAGGGCTTCAGCGAGGGAACCGCCGACGCCTCGAAGTTCGGTCCTGAAACAGCAACATCTACGTTGAAGTACGCCGCAGCTTTGGCGAGCTGCTGCTGGTGCTGCTCGGCCCATTCGGTCGAGCCGATTAAGCCCTGCTCCTCCGCATCCCAGCTCGCAAACATCAAGGTGCGCTTCGGCTTCCATCCGCTCTTCAGCAGTGCGCCTGCGCCGTGCACCGCCTCCAGCATCGCGG
>JAJXUS010000380.1 GCA_021782675.1 Acidobacteriota bacterium | reverse complement strand
GATCTGCGCCCCCCGCGAGCGAACGCGCCCGTGGCTGACCGTCGAAGGGGCGCGCGGGCATAATCTCAAAAACATCTCCGCACGTTTCCCACTTGGCCTGATGACCGTTGTCACCGGCGTCTCCGGATCTGGAAAGAGCACGCTGGTCAACGACACCCTGTACCGTGCGATGGCGAAGCAGCTCTATGGCTCGCGGGAAGAACCGGCGGAACACGACCGCATCACCGGCAGCAAAGAGATCGACAAGGTGGTGCAGATCGACCAGTCCCCTATCGGCCGCACACCTCGCTCGAACCCCGCAACATACACGGGCGTATTCACGGCGATCCGCGATCTGTTCGCTATGTTGCCGGAGGCGCGCGAACGGGGCTACAAGGCCGGGCGCTTTTCGTTTAACGTGCAGGGCGGCCGCTGCGAAGCCTGCGAGGGCGATGGGCAGCGGCGCATTGAGATGAACTTTCTGCCGGACGTTTACGTAACCTGCGAAGTGTGCCACGGCCGCCGGTATAACCAGGAGACGCTGGCGGTAAAGTTTAACGGCCACTCCATCGCCGATATTCTCGAGCTGCCGATCGCTGACGCCTTGAAGGTGCTGGAAGACATTCCGGCAGTGCGTCAGAAGCTGGCTACGCTGAACGATGTCGGGCTGGGGTACGTTCACCTGGGCCAGTCCGCCACAACGCTGTCCGGCGGCGAGGCGCAGCGCATGAAGCTGGCGCGAGAGCTTTCCAAACGGCAGACGGGACGTACACTCTATCTGCTGGATGAACCGACCACCGGCCTGCACTTCGACGATGTGCGCAAGCTGATGGAAGTGCTCCACCGCCTGGTCGATCTGGGGAATACGGTGATCATCATTGAGCACAACCTGGATGTGATTCGGGGCGCGGACTGGATTGTTGACCTGGGTCCGGAGGGCGGCGTTGCAGGCGGCGAAGTGGTGGCCGAAGGCACGCCGGCGCAGGTCGCGCAATCCACGGCATCGCATACCGGGCTGTTTCTGCAGCGGCAACAGGCACAGGCAACGCGCACTGCCGCCCGCTCCAACGGCCGCACGCGGCGGAGAGCCTGAACGAGAATGAGCGAAGGAGTCACTCCGCTGGCAGATTTCGACGATCCCGGGAACTTCGTGGCTGCCCCATCGCCGATAACCGAGGCGCAGACTCCGTCCTTTCTGGAGATGGTGATCTTCTTTGTGCTGGCCGGCCTGCTGCTGCTGCTCACGCAGGTTGCCGGGGCGATGCTGGTGATGCACTTTCACCTGCTGGCGCACGCGTCGCTGCGCGGGCTCGCCGCCAATCCACGCTTTTCGATTCCGATGATGGCCATCTCCTACGCCGTCATTTTGTGGGCGTGCCTGGCGCTGTACGGGCGAATCTGGCCGCAGGGATTTTTTCAGGGCGTCCACTGGAACTGGGCTGCGGTGCGACGCCATCAGCTCTGGCTGCCCCTGCTTGGCCTTCTGCTGGGCGTGGGCATTCAGTTCGCCTCCAGTTTTCTGCCAATTCCCAAGCAGATGCCGATTGACGCCATGTTCCGCACACCCTTCGACGCGTGGATGGTGGCACTGTTCGGGGTATTCATCGCGCCGTGCGCGGAAGAGATTGCGTTTCGTGGGTTTCTTTATCCCGCACTGCGGCCATGGACAGGCCGTATCCTTGCCGCCGTGCTGACCAGCGTTCCATTTGCCCTGTTGCATGCGCAGCAGGTCGCCCATGCGTGGGCGCCGCTGGCCATGGTGTTTCTGGTGAGCCTGGTGCTGGTGGCGGTACGGGACCGCACCGGCTCGGTCGCCGCTTCAGCCATCGTCCACGCCTGCTATAACCTCTCCATCTTCGCCGCGCTGTTTGCTGCCAGCGACGGATTCCGCCATCTGCAACATTTGAACGACTGAGTTCCGAAGGAGTCGCCGCGTGTCTCTCCGCCTTTGCGCCTTGCTGCTGGTTGCCAGTTCTCTCGCTGCCCAAACCGTCCCCGACAACGCCACCATGCCTGGCTTTCGTGACTACGGCGCACAGCTCAAGCTGGATCAGGAGTTTCTGGCGGTGCCCGACGCTGCCGCTGCCGGTCAGGATCTGAAGACGCTGACGGCTGCGCCGCATGTGGCCGGCTCCAAAGAGGACTACGCCACGGCGCAGTTCGTCGCCGGGAAGTTTCGCGCCGCCGGCCTGCAGACGCAGATCGTCCCCTTCCGCGTCATGATGAATTTGCCGAAGGAGATCCAGGTGACGGCTTACAGTGCAGACGGCAAAGTGCTGATGCGCGGCCCATCCCGGGAGCACGTCAGCGCCGATCCGTATCAGGACGACAAGCGCATCGTCACACCGTTTAACGCTTACTCGGCTTCCGGTGACATTACGGCTGAAGTTGTCTATGCCAACTATGGCCGGCCGCAGGATTTCGCCGAGCTGAAGGCACGACACATCTCTGTTGCAGGGAAGATTGTCATCATGCGCTACGGAAAGAATTTCCGCGGCGTAAAGGTGTATCTGGCGCAGCAGAACGGCGCAGCCGGAGTCCTCATCTACTCCGACCCCGCGGATGACGGCTACTTTCGCGGCGATGCCTACCCCAACGGCCCATGGCGGCCCGCCAGCGGCGTGCAACGCGGCTCCGTTCAGTATCTGTTTAAGTACTCCGGAGATCCCACGACACCGGGCGTAGCCTCGGCGCCGAACCTGCCCGCAGATAAGCGCGTCGCGATGAAAGACAACCCGGACGTGCCGAAGATTCCGTCAACGCCACTTTCTTACAAAGATGCTGCGCCCATCCTGGAAGCTCTCGGTGGTCCGGATACTCCGCGCAACTGGCAGGGCGCGTTGCCCTTCACGTATCACATTGGCCCAGGGCCGGTGAAGGTTCACATGCTCATCCAGCAGGATTATCGACTGCGAACAATTTGGGATGTGATTGGAACGATCCCAGGAACCACTTTCCCGAATGAATGGGTCATCGTCGGCAACCATCGAGATGCGTGGGTGTTTGGCGCGGTGGACCCGAACAGCGGCACGGCGGCGATGCTGGAGGCGGTGCACGGCGCAGGCGCACTGCTGAAGAGCGGATGGAAGCCGAAGCGCACCTTGATGTTTGCGAGCTGGGATGCGGAGGAGCAGGGCTTAATCGGCTCGACCGAATGGGCC
>JAJXUS010000379.1 GCA_021782675.1 Acidobacteriota bacterium | reverse complement strand
ACGACGTTGCGCTGAAGTAGTTCACATAACCCGTCATCAGCAGCCGCAACGGTGCGCCCGCATTCACAAGACCCAGGTCCAGGGTCAGCGCGTGCGTATTTGCAAATCCGTCATAGGGTAGCGGAGCAAAACCGCTGGCAAATTCGTGATCGCGGTGGCTCAAGGTGGCGAGTACGTCGCGCCCTTCGCCATCCCACGCGCCTACCGGAAGCCGCGCGCCCTGCGAGGCAATCACGCGCCCCGTCGCAAATGGCGGATCGTCGAGAAATTTCTCATCGGGATTTACCTCGACATCTTCCGGATGATCCACCGCCACCAGCCGCAACTGGTCAATGTAGTTCACTTCTTCCATCGGCTCGATGAAACGCAGGCTCAGCTTGCCATCCACCGGAACCGCCTGCGCGCCGTCCACTTTGATCCACTCGCTTGGATTGGGCGTATTGCGGCGCGTGGGCGTAAACCAGTGCCCCACTACACCGGCGCCGATCACGTCTGTCACCAGCTTGTACCTGTGCCCGTTCCAGGCAAACAGCACAGGGCAGGAACTGCCGCGCCGGTCTGCTTCCTTCATGGCAATCACCCGCTGATGCGGCAGGTCGATCTCATCCTGCAGAATGCCGGTGGGCCAAAGAATGCGGAGCAGATCGATGTGATCCGCCTTGCCCAGTCCGATCAGAATCTGTGGCGCAGCCTGCGTCTGGTAGCCCGACGCCCCTGCCAGCTCCCACTTCTGCCACTGGCCGTCGGCAAAGATCTCCACCTTTGAACCCAGCGCGGTCTTGTTATCCGCATAACCACTCAGGTCAAGCCGCACAAAGTGGTTTTTATTCGCGCCTGCGTTGTGCAACAACACCGGCGGCGCATTCAGTTGCGTCACTATCAGATCCGCCGCTCCATCGCCGTCCACATCGGCGGCCATCAGCCCGCGCGGCGCTTGCAGCCGCACTGTATCCAGACCCAGCACATGGCTCACATCTTCAAAGCTGCCATCGCCGCGGTTGCGAAACACCTTGACGCGCGGTCCCGCGCTCGTCTGCACAATCGCGGCAATGTCAATCCAGCCATCGTTGTCGATGTCGACGGCCGTAACGCCCCATCCGCCCAGCGCACCCTTCAGAGGAAGCGGCACGCGCTCAAAGCGGCGGCCCACGTTGTTCGGTCCGGGCACGTTGCGCCACAGCGTAAGGCCCGGGGCATCCGCGTGCGTGACGGCAATATCCATCCAGCCGTCCTTGTTGTAGTCCAGCACCGCTATGCCTTCCGTCGCGGGCAGCTTCTCGTCATACAACGCCTGCGTGGGATACTTGCCCTCGCGGGGATTCACATAAAACATGGGCGCAGCTGCAGAGCCTGTCACCGCAAGATCCACGGCGCGATCGTTATTGAAGTCCGTCAAAATGACCGCAGCGGTCTTACCACTGCCACCCAGACCCGTCGGTTCCGTCCACTCCGTAAAAGTCTTGTTGCCATTGTTGCGCCACAGCACATTCGCTTCGTCGCCCGGCTTGAGCGGCTCGCCGGTCAGAAACAGATCCAGATCACCATCGTGGTCGAAGTCCACAAATGTGATACCAGTGGGTCGATTGCGCGCGGTGAGCCCGGCCTCTGCCGTCACATCGGCAAACTTCCCCTGGCCCAGGTTCCGGAACAGCCGAACGCCATCCTCCATCGCCACAGCCAGATCATTCAGGTTATCGGCGTCATAATCGCCCACCGTGCATGCCACCGCACGACCCGCCGCTTTCAGTCCTGCTGCCGCTGCATCCAGTTCCTCATAGGCGCCGTCGGCACGCCGATGCAGCACGCGCATCGCCTGCGCGCCCGATTCCATCAACACCAGGTCCATCTCGCCTGACCCGGTCACGTCCAACATGCATGCCCCACCGGTCTCGCCGCCGTGCGCCGCGCCGGAACCCATCTTCTGCGCTTCCAGCTTCACCGGAATCATCTCCCGCTCAACCTGCTGCGGCTCCTCTACCGGCGTCACAGTCGAATAGTGGCCCTGCTCGCCATAGGCCAGCCCGATCGCCGCGGAAATCTTCGTGCTGGTCATGTGCTGAAAGAGTATGAAATGCGCTTTCGCGTCCTGCGTATGCCCGGAGCGCTGTAGCGCGCGCGCCATGGCAAATTCCGATGAGGCATGGAGAGGCTGAATCGCCAACGCCTGCTTCAGCACCGCGATTGCCTGATCGAACTGGCGCATCTCCTGGTAGCAAACGCCCTCAAAATAGTACGAATCCACGTCGCGCGGATCGTACTTCACGGCCTGCTGAAAGCTGGCCAGCGCCGCATCCAGATCGTTGTTTGCGTGCTGCACCAATCCCAGGTTGTACCACGCCTGCGGATTGCCGGGATCCAGCGCCAGTGCCGCCTTCAGCGCCTTCTCGGCCTCGGGCAGCTTTTGCAGCGTCATCAGCGCTATGCCGTCGTTGATGGCCGCCTGCGCCAGCGTCGGCTCCTTTTTGAACGCAGCGGAAAAGCTCTGTTCCGCCCGCTCGGTGAACTGCTGGCCCATCAGCGCAACTCCGCGATTGTTCAGCTCGATTGCCGCCGCGTCGTCGCGCGACTCCGCGCCCGCCATCGCCGTCGCCGTCATCACAAACACAAGGGCCGCAAGGCCGCCCATTCGCACCAAACTCGTTCCCAAAGTCTTCTCCAGCGCGGCCGGGCACGCACAACCCCATAGAACCGCGGAACAGACCAGTGTATGCGAGTAGCCGTCCTTTTCGCATCGCTCGCTGCCGGCCCTTTGCTCCTGTCAAAAGCGCGAGCCATCGCCAATTTATACTTCTTAGGTGATTCCATCGCTCGAAAGCATCCACTGGCACCGGTTCCTCGCACGACCGCATCTGCCACCGCCCTCCGCGCAGGCGCTCGCTTTGCTCAAAGCCACACCCATCCTGATCACCGGTGCAGGGGGGTCGATCGGCTCCGCTCTGGCCTTGCGCCTTGCCCCACTCGCGCCCTCCCGCCTGGCGCTCCTTGAGTCGTCTGAAAGCCATCTCTTCGCGCTGCAGAATGAATGCGCAGCTGCCGCGCCCGGACTACGGGCCTCGTTCATCCTTGGAAGTGCTGCTGAACGCGCCCTTCTCGACGAAGTGTTCAGCCTCTACGCGCCGCGTCTCGTCTTTCACGCAGCCGCCTTCAAGCAGGTGCCGCTGATCGAGGAGCAACCGCTG
>JAJXUS010000378.1 GCA_021782675.1 Acidobacteriota bacterium | reverse complement strand
GATCCAAACCATGCAACTGGTGGACATGTTTCCGCAGACGTCGCATATGGAGGCGATCGCAACACTCACGCAGTAGTAGCACCCACCCCCAAGGGCTACGATGCAGACAACAACTCCCTCACCCGTACGGCCGGCGACCGTTCGTCGTACCGGCTATGCTCCTGCACCCCTGCGCAAGAGCCGCTATCGCAGCGCTTCCGCGCAGATGGCGTTCGGTTATGCGCCCATGCTGTTTGCGGCGTGTTGGCTGGCGGCGGGAATTCTGGTGGCGCGCTGGGCCTGGCGGCCGCCGTTTACGCTTCTATTTTTATCGATGGCAGCGCTGCTGCTGACCGCGCTGGCGGTGCGGAGAGGGACGCGGGCTGCGCTGATCCCGCTCGCGCTGGTCTGGCTGATTGCGGGGCAGTTTTCGGCGGAGGTGATGCCGCGCCCATCGGCGGCTGGCTCCTTTCTGCGCATGTCCGACGGGCTGCAGCGGCGCGTGACGGGAACGGTGCTGGCGATCCATTCACCGCGCGTTGAGCAGCGCCAGATGACCAGCGGAGCCATCGAAGAAGAGACTTCGCAGAAAGTTGTTGTCGGCGTTACGGGCATTGAGAGCTTCACGGCGGACCGCGACTGGATGCAGGCGACGCGCGGTGGCCTTCAGATCACGCTGTACGCCCGGGACGGAGTGAGCCTGCCGCAGTTACATTGCGGGGAGGCGATCACCGCAACGGTTCGCATGCACCGCGCGGAACGCTATAACGACCCTGGGGCGTGGGACTATCGCGAATATCTGGCGCAGCAGGGGATTTTTGCGCTGAGCAGCCTGCCCGCCAATGCGCTGGAGCCCACAGGAACTCACACGCGTCCGACGCTGGCCTGCCTGGCGACCTCTGCGCAACAATGGTCGGCGGGTCGAATGCATCGGGTTGCCGCCGCCGCATCAGGCATTCCGTGGCTGCCGCGCTGGGTGCGCTTCAGCGATGAAGATGCGGCCATGGTGAGCGCGATGCTCTTCGGAGATCGGGCGGGTCTGCGGCATTCCGTGCGTAGTGCGTTTGAGCGGACAGGGTCTTTCCATCTACTGGTCGTCTCTGGCCTGCACATCACCATCGTGATCGGGCTACTGGTCTGGCTGGCGCGGGCGCTGCGGTTTAGTGAGTTGGGGGCCGCGATCTTTGCGCTTTCTCTGGCGCTGCCGTATGCCTTTCTGACCGGGTTCGCTCCGCCGGTACAGCGGGCGCTGCTGTTGAGCGCTGTGTACCTGGCGGGGCGGCTGGTGTACCGGGAGCGCGTCGCACTCAATGCCATCGGCGTGGCGGCGGTGCTGATTCTGGCGCGGGACCCGGATGCACTCTTTGAATCCAGCTTTCAGATGACGTTTCTCGCTGTGCTCGTGATCGGAGGGGTCGCCGCGCCGCTGATCGAGCGCCGGATTGCGCCGATGCTGCGAGCGCTGCGGCTGCCGCGGCAGATTGCGCTGGATCCGCATCTACCGCCGCGCCTGGCGCAGATGCGCGTCTCCCTGCGCATGCTGGCGACTTCGCTGCAGCCATTTCTCGGGACGGGCTGGGCCTGGAGGCTCCCGTTCGCAACGGTGCGCATTGCCTTGCGAATTGCGGAGGCCATGATCGTTGCGTTTCTCGTGGAGCTGGCGATGGTGCTGCCGATGGCGGTCTATTTCCACCGCATTACGCTTGTGGCGCTGCCGGCAAATTTTATGGGCCTGCCGCTGCTCGGTCTGCTTCTGCCGGCCGCCCTGCTCACATATGTTGCTGCATGCGTACAGCCGGCGCTGGCAATTTTTCCCTCGGCTGCGACGGCTGGGCTGCTGCATGGCATTGCCGCGCTTGTCGGCTGGTTTGGCCGCATGTCCGCCGCCCAGATGCGCACGCCGCAACCGCCAGCGTGGGCGGTTGTGTTCTTCGTGGCGGCCTGGGGATTGGCGATCTTCTGGGTGCGACGCTCTCGGCGGTATTGGCTGGCAGTGCTGGGGCTGGTACTGCTGGCCTCGCTTACCGTACTGTGGCCGGTTGCGCCGCGCGTGCATAAAGGCGTGCTTGAAGTGACGGCTATCGATGTTGGCCAGGGCGACTCCATCCTTGTCGTTTCTCCGCAGGGAAAGACGCTGCTGATCGATGCGGGCGGTCCCGTGGGCGGGCCACAGCCCATGGACCCGGCGTTTAACGTGGGCGAGGATGTTGTCTCGCAATATCTCTGGAGCCGCGGCATCCGGCGGCTCGATGCGGTGGCGCTGACCCACGCGCATAGCGATCATATGGGCGGCATGCCGGCTGTGATCCAGAATTTTCATCCGCGGGTTCTGTACACCGGGCACAATCCGATGACGACGCACTACCGCGCCTTGCTGGAAGTGGCCGCACAATCGGGCACGGCGGTTCGCACTCTCACAGCCGGAGATCGCTTCCTTTTCGGAGGCGCATGGATACACGTGCTGGCGCCTGCAGCGGACTATCGGCCGGGAGCGCACGCATCCAATGACGACTCGCTGGTGCTGCGCATCCGCTACGGGCACACGGCGGCGCTGCTTGACGGAGATGCAGAAGCGCCGGTGGAGCGGGAGATGGCGGCGACGGAGCCGGTGTCGGCAGAGCTGCTGAAGGTGGGTCACCACGGCAGCAGCACCTCGACGATTCCGGTGTTTCTCAACGCCGTGCATCCGCAGTACGCGGTAATCTCCGTGGGCATGCACAACCCGTTCGGCCACCCGAAGGTTTCTGTGCTGGAGGAGCTGGCCGCCGATCATGTGCGCGTCTATCGGACGGACATGCTGGGACTGAGCTCGTTTTTACTGGATGGTACGGCGGTGCGGCCGCAGCCACCGGGCGCTCACTGACCTTCAACACTGGCCAGCCGCATGGTGATGGTGCCCCAGAAGAGCCGCGCGCGGACCTGCACCGGGAGATGGCGCGCATCGTCTGTGTACCAGATGAGGATGCTGCCGCGATGTTTCACCACGCCAGCCGCGGCTGTCGGCTCCACGCGAATGGTAGCGAATGTGCCTGCGGGAGTCACGACGGATTCTTTGGCTTCAACCTTCATGGTGACGGCGACGACTTTGCCGGCATCGGCCAGGGGAAAGGCGAGATCGTGGCCTACGGCCAGGGGCTGCGTCGCGGCGTAGAAGATGCCGGAAAGCACATCGGTCACGCAGCCGGGGATGGGAGCAGTGAGATGCTTCGTGCTG
>JAJXUS010000377.1 GCA_021782675.1 Acidobacteriota bacterium | reverse complement strand
CTCCAGCCAGCGGGAGCCGATGGCGATGTCCGCGCCCTGCTCGATCGCGCCGAACAGCCGCTCCGCTTCTTCAATGGGAGCCGAGAGGTCCGAGTCGGTGAACATGACCACATCGCCCAGCGCATGCAGTATCCCATTGCGAACGCTGTAGCCTTTGCCGCGGTTGCCGGGATTCTCAAGCAGCCGCACCTCGGGCGCCTGGCGGGCAAAGTCGCGCACCACCTGGGCCGTCCCGTCCGTGGAGCCGTCGTTGACCACGACGACTTCCGCACGCCACGCGTTGGCGCGGATGCAGGCCACGACGGACTGGAGCGTCGCGGGAAGGCGAGTGCTCTCGTTGTAGGCCGGAATCACGATGCTGTATTGCGGATAATCCGTCATGTTCACGCTCCATCCCGCGTACTGCGGCTCCGATGGCGAGGGAGAACTCTGCCCATCATAACGCTATTGGAGAGCCCAAACCGAGCCCGCTGGCAGGAATGCCGTTTTTTGCGGTCCGAAGCCGCAAAAGGTTCAATTCTCACAGGTAAACTTGATTTTTGAACTTATCCGGCTCAGAATCCGTTTATGCTGAGAGCGGAGGCGTACGCAATATGACAAAGGCAGACCTGGTGGAAAAAGTCACTCGGCTGGGTGACCTGACTCGCCGCGACGGCGAAGTGATTGTGGAAACCGTCTTCGATTCCGTGATTGGCGCACTGCAGAGCGGAGACAAGATCGAGATTCGCGGCTTTGGTTCTTTTCGTATCCGCCAGCGCAATCCCCGCATTGGCCGGAACCCCAAGACCGGAGAGCGCGTTGAAGTGCCCGCCAAGCGCGTGCCCTATTTCAAGCCATCCAAAGAACTTCGCGACCTGGTGAACCCGGGAGAAGCCGCCAAAGCCTCGTGAGTACACGCCTCGACTGACGGCGTCTTTCCGCTGCAGGCACCCCATCCCTGGCAATTCGGGGCGGTCTCAGCGTGCCCGGATGCCGATGGCGCTCAGCATGCGTCCGGCGTGGCCGTGCGAGGCGCGGTGCGAGAAAAACAGCTCCCGCTGGCAGCTTGTGCAGCCGCCCACCACGCTGATGGCGCGCGGCTTGAGCCCCGCGTCCAGCAGCTGGCGGCGGTTGGCTTCCATCAGATCCAGATGCAGGCTTGGCCCAATGGGCGAGTGCCCCGGTGCGCGCTGCGTCAGGAACAGCATCGGGTAGCGGGTCCGCACCGGATCGGAGTCATAGACCTCGCGAAAGAGCGCCCGTGCGTAGCTGAATTGCGATTCGAAGATGGAGAGCACCTCTTCGCCGACGGAGTAGCAGCAGGCGCCGATGCCGGGGCCGATGGCGGCCACCAGGTCCTCGGGCCGCGAGCCGAATTCGAACCGCATCCGCCCGATGCCGGTCTCCACAATGCGCTTCACCGTTCCCCGCCAGCCTGCGTGGAAGGCCGCTACCACGCGCCTCTTGCGATCGGCCACCAGCACGGGGATGCAGTCGGCGGTCTGCACAGCCAGCAGCAGGCCGGGCTCCGCAGTCATCACGCCATCGCCCTTTCGGGGCCGCTCGCGCAGCGCATCCGCCGCGCCCGCCACAACCACTACATTGGAATGGACCTGGCGCAGCGTGACCAGCGGAGTGGCTGTGCTGCCGGTGATGGCTTGCGCAAAAAGGCGGCGGTTGCGGGCCACTGCCGCGCGATCATCAACGGCTGTAAAGCCAAGATTCATCTCGCCGGGCGCATCGTCGGCGCAGTAAGCGCGGCTGGCTCCACCCTTGCGCGTGCTGAAGCCGTGCCACAGCCAGGACATCCGCTGCCATGCTGGAACGGCCAGCCAATGCACTCCGTTGGCGGCCACGCGAGGCTCCGGCGCGGGTAGCCTGAGCTCCTGCGGCATGGCGCGCTCCATGCGAAGCCGGCGCGTGATGCCCGCAGGCTTGCCGCGACGCTTGCGCTCAAGACCGGCGGCATCAAAAAGCGCGTCGATCGCCTCAATATCCGACGATTGCTTTGCGGTCTCAGGACTGGTTTTGCGTTGGATGCGGGACGGCTTCACATTCCGATTGTAACGGGCAGGCAGATGGACGGGAGCGGGAGAGCAAATGGGCCTGCCTTCCGGCAGGCCCGCTCGAGAGGCATTGAAAAGGAGGGAAACCTGGAGGGTTCAAGAGAAGAGGTCCGTCACCAGACCTTCGTGGGAGAATGGTCGCCTATCTCGGAAGGAACTTCATCGGGGAAGCCTCTGCATGTTACTTGGTCAGACGTCATCTGCTTCAAGAAGGTTGCCCGGAGCAAACAAATCGCGCGGCGGGCAGATTATTTTCTGCATTCAGCCCGTCCCGCGCGATTCGCTTTCCAGTCCGCCTCTGTGAGCCTACTGCTTGGGTTCCTCTTCCTGTTTCGCCGTCGGCCCCTCGCCGGGGAACGGCCAGTTTGTGTCCAGCAGCAACTCCTTCTCGCGCTGCGCCTTGGGCACGTTGTTGATTTTCAGATTCTCAAAGAAGTGCACCCCGGTCTTGCCTGCCGTCACAATGTCCAGGTCGCCGTCGCCGTCCATGTCTTCCGTCACAAACTGCGTTCCCGCGCCCGCAGTGCCGTTCACTGAGATGGCATAGCGCGTAAACTGGCCGGTCTTGCGGTCGATTTTGTAGTAATAGACAACCAGCGGATCGTGGGAGCCGGGGTCGTTGCCAGAGTGGCCGCGGTAGCGCTTGCCCGCCAGCAGTTCAGGCTGGCCGTCGCCGTCGATATCCACCAGCTTCAAAGCATGTACCTGCGAGAAGCTCTCATCGATGGTGTGTTTGATCCAGTGGCGGCTGGCGCCATTGCCTTGCTGCTCCAGCCAATAGATGCCGTAGCTGTGGCCCTGGCCATAGATCACGTCGGTCTTGCCGTCGTTGTTCACGTCGTAGCCGATGATGGGGAAGCCGGCGTCGTCCATCTGCCAGTCGGGATGCCACTCCCACTGGTCCTTGTTGGCATCAATCTGACGGAACCAGCCGTTCGGCGTCAGGATGTCCGCCTTGCCGTCGCCGTCGATGTCGGCCACGCCAATGCCGTGCCCATCCTGTGCGCGGCCGCCCACGTGGTGCACCTTCGGCTCTGCGCCGGAGAAGTCAATCCACAGCACGCCCATGTGGCCGTAGTGCGAAAAGACCAGGTCCGGCTTGCCGTCGCCGTTGATGTCAGCTTCCCAGCCGCCTTCGGTGTCATAACTGTC
>JAJXUS010000376.1 GCA_021782675.1 Acidobacteriota bacterium | reverse complement strand
CGTTATTACTTCAGTCAGTGGGGCCGCGCTGACCGAGCCACGCCGAACTGGATAGAGCCCTCGATGCGAAACCCCGGGATCACAAAAAAAACGATAGGCCCATGCACTGCCTTTAGCGTGCCATCAGCGGATCAATACGGGCAGCACACTGACTTTTAACCTGGCGGGCTTTGCAAGATCTTCTCGTCGCGACACACTTCCGATGAGCACGCTATGGCACCGAGTAAACGCGTGGCGGACCTGTCTTCCGCGGCTTCGAAGGGGTGTCGATAATTACTCCGGTGTTGTCGGGGCCCTCATTACACAGCGCGCCCACGTCGGCCTTCATCGGAGCAAAGTCATACAGGCTACCCGCTTTAGGACCAGAGGTAATCTTGCATACCGAGCTGAGCCGCACGCGGGAATGCGAGGCGGCGCTCTGGCCCTGATCGTTGGCTATCGAGCCGGAATCCGCTGCCTGAGGATTGCCGCTGGCGCTGGCGGAGTTTGCGGCGCTGGCTGCCGGCGAAGCAGCCGCGGCAGCGGGGGCACTGCCGGACGGCGCTGGCTGCTGACTTGACGCTGCCGCAGGTTGCGCCGCCACGGGATGCGCTGCCGGTGGCGAAGCGGGCACGGAAGACGCGGCCACGATTACACCACTGCTACCCGCTCCATCGCTGCACGCCGTATTCAGGGGAGCATGCACCGGCGCGTAATCCTGCTCCGAACCTGCTTTGGGGCCCGCGTTGAACTTGCAGATCGTGCCCTCCTTCTGAACGGCGACGATGACGCCGTTGCTGCCTGCTCCATCGTCACAAGTCGTATTCAGGGGCGCATGCATGGGCGCGTAATCGTGTTCTGTCCCGGCCTTCGGTCCCGCCGTAAATTTGCAGACAGAGCCCATCTGCGGAGCCTTCACGATGACGCCGCTGCTACCCGCTCCATCCCCACACGCCGTGTTCAGGGGTGCGTGCATCGGCGCGTAGTCCTGCTCCGTGCCCGCTTTCGGCCCCGCGTTGAACTTGCAAACCGTGCCGGTCTGCACCGCGGCGACGATCACCCCGCTGCTGCCGGCGCCATCGGAACACGCCGTGTTCAGCGGTGCGTGCATGGGCGCATAGTCACGTTGCGTGCCGGCTTTGGGCCCGGCGGTAAATTTGCAAACCGAGCCGGTCTGCGCTTCCGTGCCTTTCGGCGTGCCGGGTGTGGAATCAGGCGCAGGCGCCGCCACCACAATGGTTCCGCTGCTGCCCGCGCCATCGGAACAGGGCATGTTCAGCGGTGCCTGCATGGGCGCATAGTCGTGGCTGGTGCCCGCTTTGGGGCCTGCCGTAAAGGCGCATATGGTTCCCATTTGCGTTTTCACGGAAGGGTCCACAACCGGCAGCGCTGCCGACGCCACAATCGTTCCCTTACTGCCCGCACCATCGGAACAGGAGGAATTGAGCGGCGCCTCCATCGGCGCAAAATCATGGGTTGTGCCGGTTCTGGGGCCCGCCGTAAAGCGGCATACGCTGCCCATATTCGGCTCATTGGGCGTTCCGGGCAGATGCCGCGTGCTGGCTTTCGCGGTGGCGGTCAACCCGAAGGCAGCGAACGGAAGAATCAGGAAAAGGGAAAGTCCAGATGAGGCCTGGACAAGCCATGAGCAGCCCATACGGCACTCCTTCCATGGCGTGCTATATCTGCTGAGACTTATCCCGATGGGTAAAGTTGCCTTCTGTGGAAAAAGATTTTTGCGGCTGTCAAAAACGGTCGGCCGCAGCGCAGCCGACCGTTCGCTTCGCCGCCGGACGTTCCCTCACTGCACCGGCGCGGGCAGGCGATCTTTCACCGTGATCGCCAGCCGGCTGTTCAGTGGATCGGCGTCCAGCAGCACTGTATCGCCATGCAGCACCTCGCCGTCGAGAATCTTGATGGCCAGCGGATCCTGGATCAGTCGCTGAATCGCGCGCTTGAGCGGACGCGCGCCGTAGACGCGGTCATAGCCGGCCAGGAAGAGCTGATGCTGCGCTGCCTCGGTCAGCTCCAGCGTGATGTGCCGCTCCGTCAGCATGCGGTTCAGATCGGCAATCCGCAGCTTCAGAATGCTGCTCAACTGCTCCTCGCCCAGTGGCCGGAAGATCACGGTGTCATCGACGCGGTTCAGAAACTCCGGACGGAAGTGCTGCCGGAGCACCTGCATTACCTGCTCGCCGGCAGCGGCAAAACTGGCCTCGTCCTGCAATGCCTCCGCCGTTAAAAACTGCGCGCCCAGATTTGACGTCATGATCAAGACGGTGTTCTTAAAATCCACCGTCCGGCCGCGCGCGTCCGTCAACCGCCCATCGTCGAGCACCTGCAGCAGCACGTTGAACACATCCGGATGCGCCTTCTCGATCTCGTCAAACAACACCACGGAGTAGGGCCGCCGCCGCACGGCTTCGGTCAACTGGCCGCCTTCGTCATAGCCCACGTAGCCCGGAGGCGCGCCAATCAGCCGCGCGACGGCGTGCTTCTCCATGTACTCCGACATGTCGATGCGCGTCATCGCCTGCTCGTCGTCAAACAGAAACTCCGCCAGCGCCCGCGCCGTCTCCGTCTTGCCCACGCCCGTCGGCCCCAGAAAGATGAAGGAGCCGATCGGCTTCTTCGGATCGCTGAGCCCCGCCCGTGAGCGGCGGATAGCATTGGCCACCACACGCAGCGCCTCGTCCTGGCCAACAACGCGCTCGCGCAGGCGGTCTTCCATCTGCACCAGCTTCTGGACCTCGCCCTCGAGCATTTTGGAGATGGGGATGCCCGTCCATTTGCTCACGATTTTGGCGACGTCTTCTTCGTCCACTTCTTCTTTCAGCATGCGGCCGCCCGTGGCGCCGTCCTGCACCGCGTTCAGCGCCTTCAACTCCGCCTCCAGCTTGGGCAGCTCGCCATATTGGATCTGCGCCACGCGCTCAAAGTTTCCGCGCCGGGTCTGCTCTTCCGCATCCGTGCGCAGGGCGTCGATCTGCTTTTTCAACTCGGCCAGACGGGTGATGTCGCCGCGCTCCTTCTGCCAGTTGGCCCGCAGCGCGGCGACCTTTTCATGCAGCTCGGAAAGCTCGCGAGTGACCGCCTCCAGCCGCTCTTTGGAGTTGGCGTCTTTCTCCCGCTTCAGCGCGGTGCGCTCAATCTCCAGCGACGTGGTGCGGCGGTCCAGCTCGTCGATCTCGACCGGCACGGAGCCGATCTGGATGGCCAGC
>JAJXUS010000375.1 GCA_021782675.1 Acidobacteriota bacterium | reverse complement strand
TCCCCTTCAACTCCAAGGTTGTCGACAAGGTCGAGAAGGTTCGCAGCTACAAGGTTCGCCGCTCGAAGCTGTTCTATATCCGCGGACTTCGCGGCAAGGCAGCCCGCCTGAAGGAAGTGGAGCGCGATTCCGCACGGGCTCGCGCCTAAGCCCAGCTTTTCGGGGGAGGAGCAGAACAACCCCGGCCGCCGGCCGGGGTTGTTTTTTGCGCACGCGAACCAGGGCCAGATGCGGCTGCCGCTCCCCGGCGCCGCTCTCTTTCATGTGTCCATCGCTGCGCGCAAGTCACAACAGACGCGTCACGCGTATGCGATACTCGAATCGAAATGTATAAGCGGATTGTTTTGAAGTTGTCGGGTGAGGCCCTGGCCGGCGAACGCGGCTTTGGGCTGGATGCCGATCGTGTGGCCGAGGTTACGGCCGAAATCGCAGAAGTGCACGCCCTGGGCGTGGAGATCGGCATCGTGGTCGGGGGCGGAAACTTCTTCCGCGGCGTCGCCGGCCAGGCCAAGGAGATGGATCGCGTCAGCGCAGACTCCATGGGCATGCTGTCCACGGTCATCAACGCCATCGCCCTGCAGGACGCCATTGAGAAGCGCGGCGTGCAGTGCCGGGTGATGTCCGCGGTGCTCATGAACCAGCTCGCCGAGCCCTACATCCGCCGCCGAGCGGTGCGCCATCTCGAAAAGGGACGCGTGGTCGTCTTCGCCGCCGGCACGGGGAATCCGTTCTTCTCCACCGATACCGCGGCCAGCCTGCGCGCCATGGAAATCAAGGCGGACGTGCTGCTCAAGGCCACCAAGGTAGAAGGCGTCTACAACGCCGACCCCGTGCTGGTGAAGGACGCCGTGAAGTACGACGAAATCAGCTATATGGACATCCTGCGCCAGGGATTGCGCGTGATGGACCTGACCGCCGTGAGCCTGTGCAAAGACAACAACCTGCCCATGGTCATCTTCAACATGAACCAGCCGGGGAACATCAAGCGCGTGGTTCTGGGGGAACGGGTGGGGTCGCTGGTGACGGCGTAATGCCCGAGGCTGGCGGACAGGCAATCCGGAGAGTCCTCCATTCCCGCCAGTTCCGCGCCCGCCGCAGAACAAAAATATGCCGGGTATAGACTCTCAAAGGCCGCAGTTGCGTCCAATCAATAGCTGGGATTCGCATCTGGAGCGGGCCATCCGGGCCGGCGCTCCCCCTTCGAAGCGTTGCGCCCGCGAATCCGAATCTGGGAAATCTCTCGCTTACAGGTGATCAGTAACTCGATGTCCGCGGCTGCTCCATTCACAAGTCTCAACCTGAGCACCTTCGACAGTGCGGCGCATGCCCAGTCCGCGGCCGAGGCGCAGAGGCCGGAGAGGCTGAATGCCCTCACCGGATTGCGCTGTTTCGCCGCCCTCAATATCGTCTTCTTCCACTACTCCAATCCGCACTGGTTCGGCCCCTTTGCCCCGATCGTCGACGCCGGATACGCCTCGGTGAGCTTTTTTATCCTCCTCTCCGGGTTCGTGCTGGCCTATAACTATTCAGGCAAAGCGCGGGCCGGCAAACTGGACAAGGTGCGGTTCTGGGAGCAGCGCTTCACCCGCCTCTATCCGATCTACCTGCTCAGCCTGCTGATCTCCATTCAGGTGCTGCCGCTCGAGTATGGCGCCCACACCCATCGCATGTTCTGGACCGGCTTGGCGCTCACGCCGCTGTTGCTGCAGGGCTGGATTCCGCAAATTGCCACCTTCCTGAACACGCCCGCATGGACCATGTCCGCGGAGGCATTCTTCTACGTTCTCTTCCCCTGGATGGCGCGCTGGAAGCGGCCGCGGCGGGTGGGCCTGCACCTGAGCAAAATGACTGCCGTCTGGTTGCTGAGTCTCATCCCGGGCGCGCTGTATGTCATCTATCACCCCGACGGGCTGGTGCACACCGACCGCTTCAGTTGGGGACCCTGGCTGAACGCGCTCAAATATACGCCGCTGCCGCACTTGGCCAGTTTTATCTTCGGCGTGATGCTGGCCGGGCTGGATGAAGTCATCGACCGCGCCAGCCTGCTGCGGCCCATTCTCGGCATCTTCGGATTCGGCTCCGTGTACGTGCTCCTCGTCCATGCCACCGTGGTTCCCTACCCCATGCTGCACGACGGCCTGATGATGCCGCTGTTCGGCTGCATGGTGCTGGGCCTGGCCGGTGAAAACAAGCTCGCCGGCCTCTTCGCATGGGCACCCCTGGTGTTTGTGGGTGAGGCGAGCTACTGCATGTACCTGCTTCACTTCAATATGTGGAACCTTCTCCACGAGTCGCACATCCTGGAGCGGCTGAACCTCAAGCAATTCGATCCCTGGATCAGCTACGCCATCCTGGTGGCGATGGCGGTAATGGCCCTGCATTTTGTCGAGAAACCGGCGCAGAAGATGATGCGCTCCTGGATTGCCGCCCTGCACTAAAGCAGTTGCGCCAGGCCAGGTGTGACGAAAGTCGCTGGAACCTCCACTCCTGGCCGGTATTCTCATTGCATCGGACCGGCAGTGAAAGAAGGCGTGCTGGCCGCCCGATTGTGAGAGTCAGCCATGCCAACGCCCACGCAGGCAGCCCCGGTCCGAACGCCGAATCGCCCCAAAGTGTATCTTCCCCGCGAGCATGGGGCGACGGCCATGCTGCTGACCCCGATCGCCGGCGTCGCCATTCTTGCCCGCACCTGGCATTGGAGCGAAGTTGCGGTTTTGGGTGCGGCGTTTGCCGCGCTGTCCGCAAAAGATCCCGCTGTCCTGCTGGTGCGGCAGCGTTTCGTGTGGAAGCAGCGAAGCCCCGATGCCCACGCCGCCGCTCAATGGCTATTGGGCTGGTGCGTTCTTCTCTTCGCCTGCGTGTCGATATTGCTCGCCACCTGGCCTCTGCGCGATTTTCTGGCCGTGGGAGCGGGCGTGGCTGCCTTTGGCGGCCTTGCCATCCTTGTTAATCTAAAGAACCGTCAACGCTCGACCATCTTCCAGATCGCCAGCGCGGCGGCGCTCACGTCGACCTCCGTGGCCACGTGCATCGCCGCCACCGGCGCAGTCGCGCCCTGGTGCTGGTGGTTCTGGCTCCTGGTCGCCATGCAGGCAAGCGCGGGCATCCTGGTGGTGCATGCGCGGTTGGATGCGCGGATCGCGCTGCGCAAGACCACGGCCGCAGGCCAGCAATTTCGATACGCGGCACAGGTTGCCCTCGGATTCCTGCTG
>JAJXUS010000005.1 GCA_021782675.1 Acidobacteriota bacterium | reverse complement strand
CAATGGTTCGTCGTGTTGTTCCAGACGTCCCAGGTATGGTCTCCGAGATAGTTGCATTGATTTCCGAAGATGAAACCCATCCCGTTCATATACATGCTGACGTCAAATTCCAAAACCTGAGTGACCGAGGCGTTGGCCACATAGACGTCCGCGTCATAGGTGAAGTTATGGATTGTGGGCAGCAGGGTGTGATCGGAGTCCGGTAATCCCTGGCTCGAATTCTGGCCAATCAAAGCGTTTGTGAATAAGACATCGGAGTACGGCGTGGAGCCCCAGAGATTGAACTTCGTGGAATTGCCGCTCATGGATGGGGAGGACTGATGCTGCCACATCGAAAAGCCCACACCGGAGCAGTTGGAAGAGCAGTCGTTGTAATCCGGCGCGAACTGGCCGTACGCCTTCCAGCCGCTGCTGGCCTGCAGGTTGCTGAGGGGATGCCCGCTGCCGCCATTCACGGTCAGGTTGACCGTCGAGTAAGTGGAACCGCCACAATGGTCCCACTCCTGCACCACGGTGTGCTGTGATCCTGAGCCAAGCGTGATGGTGTGATTCAGACTGTTTCCGTTGACGGTATAGACCAGATTGTTATTGACATAGATGCCCATTGACGCGACACCCTGCGCGCAGGTACTGGAGTTCGCCGTGGCCACATAGTTCACCTGAGCGTTGACGGTGCTGTTATTGGCCGGGGATGTCACATTGACGCCCGTCCCTCCCGATACATTGACCGGCACCTGAGTATAGGTGGATCCACCGCAGTTATCCCACTCCTGCACAACGGTGTTGTGCTTTCCGGCGCTCATGGAGACTGTCGTGTTCAGCGAGCTGCCGGTCTGTACGCGCTGCAGGGAGTTATCCACGTAGACGCCCATCGAAGCAACGCCCGCCGAGCAGGAGCTGCGCGACGTGGCAACGTAATTCACGGTGGGGCTAACCGTGCTGTTCACGGTCGGGGAGCTGACGAAGACTCCAGTCTGATTGGTGACTGCGATCGTGATCGGCGTGTACGTGGACCCTCCGCAGTAGTCCCACTCTTGAACGACGGTATTGTAGGTTCCGGGGCCAAGGGATATCTGGGTGTTCAAACTCGATCCCTGCTGGACTACTTTCAGAGAATTGTCGACGTAAACGCCCATCGATGCGACACCACGGTTACAGGTAGGGGCGCTGGACGTGGCCGTGTAATGTACTGGGGACCCCACCTGTTGCCCCATCGAGGGGCTGCTGACATTTACAGTTGCGAAGGCCGAGCCGGCAAGACCACAGAACAATACCAGAAGAAGAGAGAAACGGTGCTTCATCCATCTGCCTCGGGCGCCACCCCAGCGGCGCGCCTGTTGGAAATTTCGTCGGGCTCCAGCGCCGGGTTAGCGGCGGAGAAGTCGAGGCACTACTGCTGCGAAGGGTCGCCTGAGTGTCAGCCGCACAGCGTACACAGCACTCGACAACCTCGTTTTGCGCGTGGGATGTTACCTGGTGCTCCGCGCAAATTCGGGGTCCGACGCTCTCAGCTCACACTCAGACCTGTCCGGACGGGGGACTTGGCCCCTTGTTGATCCGGTCAATCTCTGGTGCTGCTTCGTAGTTATCGGGGGAAATGCAGGCAGAAAACGGAAACTTGTTATGCACCTACCTTACACAACTTCTCTACAAAAAAAAGCATCTCTCGTTACTTTTTTTGAAAAAATTGTGGAAGCGAGGCATCTTTTTGGCAATCTGTGCAAATACTTCCAGACCGTAGAAAAATCTTCACAGTCTAGTGGTCAAAACTACACAGCCAAGTTTCTGCCAATCTGACAACTTCCAGCCCGATAAGGTCCGGCCCTCCGATGCGCCAAAGAAGCCGGTGAGCGAACTCTATGTGCCCACGCAAAGCCACCCACCCGGCGAGCCGCGAAGACGCCGCCTGACGACCTGCGCCACCGGACATTACGTGCCTCCGCTCCTTTGGTAATCGAAAGTACCCGTCTTTTCTGTTACCGAATCGCCGATATGCGATTACAGTTGTCACCACACAATCACTCAGTCTGAACCAACTTTGGATCGCCGCAAGTCGGCGTGTCTTCAGTTGCCGGACCCTGCAGGAGAGACTCTATGGTCTGCCGCGAGGGTAATTCGCAGATTCACGCGAAGCGTGACCTTCTGCGTCAGTGGGCGCCGTCGTTTTGGGCGCTTTTGACGCTTGGAATTCTTGTTTTACTGGCCGGCTGCGGGGGCGGCAACATGAGTGGCAGTACGGCGGTCGCTTCCGCCCCATCGGTCGCAGGCACCTCCACCAACGTGGGCAGCGGTGGAAGTTCGTCCAGTGGCTCGTCTTCGGGCGGTTCGGGCTCGACCAGTGGTTCCGGTTCGACCAGTGGTTCCGGTTCGACCAGCGGCTCCGGCTCCGCGAGCGGATCGGGTTCGACCAGCGGTTCCGGTTCCAGCAGCGGTTCCAGTTCGACCAGCGGTTCCGGTTCGACCAGCGGCTCCGGCTCCGCGAGCGGATCGGGTTCCAGCAGCGGTTCCAGCTCCGGTTCAGGCAGCTCGGGCAGCTCGGGCAGCTCGGGCGGATCGGGATCGACCCCGGCCTCGCAGGGAACCGTCATCTCCAACGTGCAGACCGCGTCGGGCAACTGGCGAACCTTCGGCCAGTTCGCGCCGTACTATAACGACTGCACCTCGAACTGCTCGGGTGTCAGCTATTCCATGAAATACGGCGTTACGTCCCCGTCCCTGAGCAATAATGCAACGCAGTTCAACCTGGGTGGGACGGTGCCGTATTCGGACGCATTATTCTCCGCGCAGGTGATGGGACAGAACGCGCCGCAGTTGCAGGACGCGGATCATCAACTGCTGCCGACACTGCACAACTTCATCTACACCGCCGACTTCTACGTGACCAATGCAGCGATAACGCAGGTGCTGGAGTTCGACGTGAGTATGTATATGAATGGCGCCAGCATGATCTGGGGTCACCAGTGCAACCACCTTGGCGATGGCAACTGGGACATCTGGAATAACGTGGAAGGGAAGTGGTTCTCGGCCGGAGTTCCCTGCAACTTCGTCAACGGCTGGAACCACCTGCAGATTCAGGTGCAGCGCCAGGCGGACAACACGCTGCTCTACCAGACCATTACCTTGAACGGCACGACCTACACGCTGAACAAAACGGACGCACCCGGCACGGTCCCCTCGAGCTGGTGGGGCGTGACCGCGAACTACCAGATGGATGGCAACTCCAAGCAGTCGGCGAACGTGACCTACGTGGACAACATGTCGATCACGTACTGGTAGCCAGCATCAATGCGCGGTGGCTGCCTGGGCAGTCGCCGGCGCGATCTGGTTCATCGGCAGTTCCAGCGAATAGATGGCGGCATTGTTCTGACTGGCCTGCACCCACAGACCGTGGAAAGCCTGCCGAAGCTCGGGATGCTGCAGCAGCAGAGCCTGCATGATCGCCACCGCCTGCTGGCGCGCCGCCACCGGGTCCCGCAAAATCGCCACCTGTGACGCGGTCGGCGAATAGTTGATCTCCAGGTCGAGGGGACCGAACTCCGCAGATGGGGAGAGCGCAGTAACGGAATACGACTGCCCGTTGCGGGTGAGGGTCATTGGCTGGCCGGCGGGCAGCGCCGACGGACGGACCTTCTCCTCCTCTTGCTGCAGTTTGCCCAAATTAGGGCTGGAGACATAGTCCGCCGGATTCAGGAGGTCCACGGCCGTTTGCAGATAAAACCAGGCGTCCCAGTTCATGTTCTTCTGCGCGTAAGCGCGGCCCTGCGTCCAGTACCACAGGCCATCATGCCCCGCGAGGAGCATCGGCTTTGAGACAAAACCCGCCAGTTGCCACTGGTCCGGCGACGCTTCGGCAAAGATCAGCGCGATCTGCTGCGGCTTGGGCACTCCGGTGGCATGCAGGATGACAACGCCATATTTACCCGGCGGCAGGCCGGTAAAGTTGAAGACGACCACCGGCGAGCCGCAATAGAAGTCGGTCTGCCCGCCGCCGGCCGGCTCCGTGGAAGCATCGAGCGCATACATGTCGTAGATAACGACCGATGCCTGCGCGATGCTGGGGTGCAGCGCCGTGATCGACGCGGCGATGCCGTCGAAGTTTGCCGCCACCACAGGCAAGGTATCGGCTTTGGCGGCTGCGACGTTCCCCTGCTGCACCAGACCGGCCAGTTTACGGGCGGCCTGCGCCAGGCTATCCCGCTGGGCAGCCGTCATCTGCGCCTCGGTGGTGCAGGTTGCAGCCCGCGCCGGACCCAACAGCCACGGCATACCGGCAAAAAGCATCAAAACAAACAGGATAAAATTCCGAATAGGCGTCATCTGCATCTGGGAGTCGTTCCAATCAGTCGCAACATTGGATGCACGCAAGCAACGCGAAGCCGTCTTTTGCCGCTCCAACATGCGGAGCCGTGTCCGGGCTGCGTTACAGTTCCATACTAGAGGCTGCGCCAGCAATTCCGAACCCTATGCCGTTACTCGTGCCGTTCCGCCTGCAACCCTCCCGTATTTTGTGGATTCTGACTCTGGCTGCCGCCGTGCCATCCATCGCCCGCGCCCAAACCGGGGCGACCCAAACCGCTCCAACCCGGACCGCTCCGGCCCAGGCCGCAGAGCCGCAAGCCAGCGCGTCGCAGGCCGCCAGCCCGGCCAGCAACTTTGACCCCACGCGGCCTGAGCCGCAACCCAGCCTGATGGTGGACCGCGACCCCGTTCCATCGCCGGATGTGGTTGCCCCCGCACCCAAGACCACCACCGCAACAACCGCGGGCACCGCGGTTGAAAAAGGCAAGAACGGCATCTACCGCCTGCGCGAAGATGTCAACGAAGTGGTGCAGTACTGCACCGTCGTCAACCAGAGGGGCAAATTGGTCAATGGGCTGACGGCGAAGAACTTCAATATCTGGGAAGATGGCGTGCCGCAGACGATTGAATCGTTCCAGCACGGCGACGTGCCCGTCTCAATGGGCATTCTCATCGACAACTCCGGCTCTATGCGCGGCAAGCGGGCCGCCGTGAATCAGGCCGCGCTCGACCTCATCCGCGCCTCCAACCCGCAGGATGCAGCCTTTATTGTTAACTTCTCCGACCGGCCCTATCTCGACGCCAGTCTGACCTCCAACCGCGCCGACCTGGAGCGTGGCCTGTCCCACATTGACGCGAAGAGCGTGACGGCGCTGTATGACGCGGTCGTTGCGTCGGCCGATGAGCTCTCCGCCCACGCCACCCATCCCAAGCAGGTGCTCCTGATCATCACAGACGGCGCCGACGATGCCTCCCGCTACAGCCTGCAGCAGGCCGTGGCCCGGGTGCAGCGGCTGGGCGGTCCGGTCGTCTACTCGATTGGGCTGCTGTATGACGAGGACCGCAAGGACGCGGCTGTAGCCAAAGATGCGCTGGAAGAGCTGTCCAACGATACGGGCGGGTTGGCCTATTTTCCGTCTTCGCTGGACGACGTGGATGCCATTGCCATGCAGGTGGCTCAAGACATTCGCGACCAGTACACGCTGGGCTATCACTCCACCAAGCCGGCCAGCGAAGGCGGCTATCGCACGGTACGCGTAGAGGCGGAAGCGCCGAAGCTCGGCAGGCTGATTGTGCGGACGCGCAAAGGCTACTACCGCAGCCCGACCGCGGCGCCCAAACAGCCGCAGATCCGCTCCGTTGCCGTTAGCCAGCCGAAGTAAACAAGGAAGGCTTCACAGCACCGCATGCCATTCTGGGCGTAGCGAAGGATCGCTGCATTTGCCGTGAAAAGCCAATGCCAGGATTCTTCGCTTCGCTCAGAATGACTCGGTAACCGTGAATGCCCGCCGCACCGGGTGTCATCCTGCGAGGAGCGAAGGACCTCTGTATTGCAGCAAACAGGCAATGCCCGGATTCTTCGCTTCGCTCAGAATGACTCGGTAACCGTGAATGCCCGCCGCACTGGGTGTCATCCTGCGAGGAGCGAAGGACCTCCTGTATTGCAGCAAACAGGCAATGCCCGGATACTTCGCTTCGCTCAGAATGACGGGCATTACTCTGCGGGAACAGTGATCATGAGCATCCCTCGCATGTCTGACAAATGTTCCTCGACGACAACAGTGAAAGCGCGGAAAACAAGATAGCGCCTCCTTACGGAGGCGCTATCTGTATTGCACCGATCATAGATTGAAACGCTTTGAATACAGGCCGCCTATGCTGGCGGCTGTTCTTAATCCAGATGGAACGCCACGTCGATCACCATCTGCACCGCAACGGGATGTCCGCGGTACATGGCCGGCGCAAAGCGGTACTGGTGCACCGCCGCGACGGCCTTCTGGTCAAGACCCATGCCCAGCGACTTTACGACGTGAATATTTTCCGGCATGCCGCGTGGATCCACAATCAATTGAATGGATACGGTGCCTTCTTCACGCGCCTGGCGCGCTGCATCGGTATACGCCGGCTCAACCGAATGAACCAGCCGTGGCGCGGAGACAACGCCACCCACGCTCATCACGCCGCCGCCGTAGCCGCCGCCCGTTCCCGGTCCGACGCCACTGCCAATTCCGCCGCCGATGCCACCGCCATGCGCCATACCAAAGCCGCCGCCGGAGCCGCTACCCTGAGAGACCACGGCGACCTGCGGGGAGGTAGGCATGCCGAGCGCCGGCATCATGGGCGTCATCGGCAGCTTTACCTGCTTCGGCATCGCGATGGCCGGTGTCGCCGCCAGCTTCGGATGATCGACCTTCAGCGTTTCAACCGGCATCATCGGAGTTTTTTCGACCGGAGGCAGCTTTGCCCGCTGCGGCGGAACAATCTGCCGCGCGCCGCCACCACCGCCGCCACCCATGGTCTTGGGCGCGGGGACGGTGACAGGAATCATCGGCTGAAACTGGATCGGCACCACCGCCACCTTTTTGGGGGCGACAAAGTGCTGCCGCGTCTGCATGGCAAACCAAACCAGCACGGCCACAATCGCGACGTGCATGATCGCAGAGATGGCGCTGGTTCGCGGATCGCGGCGCACTTCCATCGGGTCGATGACCGCCACCGGCTTCGACTGCAACTCCAACGGCGGAAGTCTACGCGGAAAAAAGGTGTCGCGGAGGTTCGAAAAGAAGGCGCCGACCGCCGACTGGTCTTCGAGTTCGCGGCCCAGCGAAAGCGTCTTTACGGACGCCGACGCTGGAAAGGGGATTGGCTCACGGGATGACCTGGGGCGCACGACCGTCAGTTCGTCTCGGGTCTCGGATACATCGGGCTTTAAGGACAGAGAAACCATAATATGTGTTTGCCGAAGGCAGAAGGTCCGGCGTCTCCTCAACGTAAAAGTGGACCATCCGCAGCGCTGCCGCCGCGGATGGGGCTGCTTACCAGATACCTTTGTCGCTGCCTGTGATCTTCTGACCCACGGCAGCGGCCGTTGCCAGCCAGGGAAGCAGGCCGAGCCGCGCACTGCTTTGCAGTTCCCGCTTTTTGAGGAGCCCGGATAGCTGAGTACCGTAAAGTCCTGCCGATTGCGGCAGGATAGGAACGCGCAAAAAGTCGCGCGCAAAAAATACCGGCTCACCCCCGAAGCGTGCCGCCTGCCATACAAACTCCGGCAGAGGAACGGGCGTGCCGCGATAGCGGCACACATAGTCGGAGACGATCGCTAGATAGGTTGCTGTTCCTTCCCAGATACCGCACGCTGTTGCCGCTGCGCGCAACGCCTGGAAATCCACCAGGCCGGACTCGCACAGACCTGCAGAATCGAGGATGTCGCACAAGCGGAAATAAAAATGGCGGTACATGCGCTGCAGTGTCGAGATCATCAGCCGGTCAGAGACGGAGGCGACGCGGAATTCGCGGCCCTCGATCTGGACGATCCGGGAGTTGCGCGCGATGCGCGAGGCTAAATGCGCCTGCTCCCCGGTCTGCCCCATGCGGGTCATGTGGATTTCAATCGCCTCCGGCAGCCCCGGAACGATGAAGTTCCACTTGCGCGCCAGACGGTCGCCCCAACTGCGGGCCGCCAGCTCCGCACGCAGGTGCGATTGCATCATCGCGATCACTTTTTCGGGCTCGGTGTTGGTGTACAGGTCCAGGTCGCTGCCGATATCCGGCCAGTGATCCAGGGACTTGATGACCGAGACGTCGTAGCCGCTTTCGTGAAAGGTGGCGCAGACCTTCGCCAGATGATGGATTGCATTTTCAATCCGCGCCCGCTCAGCCAGCAGCGCATCCACCAGCCATCCTTCGCGCTCGGCGTCGCCGGCGGCCTGCAGCAGCGGCCGCGCCACCTCCAGCGCACGGATGATGACGTGGTTGGAATCGGCCAGGCGGACCAGTTCGTCAAACGACTCCCGGCTCAGATGGGTCAGCTCCTCGATCAGCCGAGATGTTGACTCGCCGGATGCGGGGCACAGCAGCAAGCGGGACAGTAGATCCATGCCCCGAGCGCCGGAAAATTTCTGGTTCGAAACATCCATTTCAGAAAGTCCTCATTAAGACTTTGGTGCAGTCGTCTCAATTGCATTAGTTGCCGGCTTGGGGCCGGTCTGTTGTTTGGGTTGTGGATGATCGGTCAAACTTCCACGCGGTACTAAAGTAACGGGAGCCGTCTGCTGGCGCGCACGACGGCGATAGGCCGCAAGCGCGGCGGACATCAGGTCGCGATTGCTGGCAGTCACCGCAGCCGCGTTCAATCCCTGTGACTCGGAGTCCGTTGCCAGCCCGACCCGGCTGTTTGCCCCCGGTGCGCTTGTCGCCCGTCCGTAGAAATACTGTGCCGTTTCGACGTCTCCGCCCAGTTCGCTCACATAGCCAATGTTGTTCAGCGTGTACGCGCTCTGCGGCTGCAGGGTATACGCTTGGCGGAAGTCGGCCTCGGCGGTGCGGTTATCGTTGGCGTTCAGAGCGGCCACGCCGCGCCAGGTCAACATGGCGGCGCGCGCCTGGTTCTCGCCGGTGTCGTGGATGCGGCGCTGCAGGCGTTTGGCGGAGGCCGCGGCCATCCGGCTGACCGGCTTTCCACGCCAGGAACGGTCGAGCGTCACCACGACCGGCTCCGTCGACCGGCTGTCTGCGGCCTGCTGATAGTGCATCAGCGCATCCTGATAGTCGCCCGTTCCTTCCTCGGCGACGCCCAGATTGTTCAACGTGAACGGATTGTCCGGCTGGAGCTTCAGTGCCTTGTCCAGGATCGAGGCGGCTTCGAAGTTGCGATTCTGACCGAGCAGATTGATGGCCTCGACATTCAGGCGGTTTACCTGCATCGGAACGCTCGCCAGGCCATTGACCGCATCGATCATCGGCTTGCCCTTCAGGGCATCCGCATTGCTCATGGCAATGGTAGCTGTGGAGCCTTGCTCGCCGGCCAGCTTGTAGAACTTCTGCGCCCGCGACAGCTTGCCTTCCAGCTCCGAGATGTATCCCAGATTGTTCAGGGTGAAGGGATCGGCCGGATCGTAGAGATAGGCCTTGTAAAACAACCCCTCGGCCTTGTCATACTGATGATGACGAACGGCCTGCACCCCGTCGCGGTTCAACCGCTGCACGGGCGTCAGAACGCCCCGTCGAGGGATCATCAGACGCAGATCATGGGCCCTTGCGGGAAGCGGAAGCAAGGGGAGCAATGCGGCAGCAATCAAAATTGGGTGTATGCCTCGTGACACCAACCACTCCTTCAGGCAACAGTGTTGCAACTGAACATCCAAAGTCGTTCCTTTTAAGATGCATACTGCACAGGGACGTTGCCGGAGGGCCGAACAACGCCGCTGAAAGAAAGATGCACAAACCGTGTAAAACTTTGCAGACCGCCGGATCGCGGGTTGCTACCATCTAAGAGCGTTACTGTACTGAAGCTAAAGGGGTACGGAATGACCCGTTGGATCGTTCTGCTGTTAGCGGGCGGATTGACCTGCACTGGTTTGTGGGCGCAGAGCCCTGCGGCCCGGCCATCTGCGGCACAGCCGGCCGGCCGGTCGGCGTCCAACCTCCCGGCGCTGGCCGCCATTCCGGACGGAAAGACGACCGTTCTGGGGGGAGAAATTCGCGGCGTGGATCCGGTGCGGGACCAGTTGACGCTTGTGCCCTACGGCGGCAAACGGATCAAAATTCTCTACGATGAGCGCACCGGCTACTTTGTGAACGGTGTAAAGAAGTCACTGCGCGGGCTGACTCCGGCGAAAAACGCCTCGGTGCAGACGGTCCTGGATGGGACAAATATTTTCGCAGTGAGTATCCACGTACTCACTCAGGAGCCCGGCGGTGAGACGGAGGGGAGGGTGGGTTCCTGGAATCCAGCGACGGGCCTGCTGACCGTTCGCGGAAGCCTGGCGCGGGAGCTGATTGCGATGCGGGTGCCCGCGGGCACGCCGATCGTACGAACTGGACAGGCCGCCCGGCAGGGCGCGACGGCCAACCCGTCGGATCTGATGCCGGGAGCGCTGGTATCGGTGGAGTTTGCACCGGGCTCCAAAGGACAGGGAATCGCGCAGAAGATTTCGATTCTGGCTTCGCCGGGCGAGATTTTTACCTTTGGCGGCACTTTAACCTATCTTGACCTGCACGCCCGCGCGCTGGCCGTGGCCGATACCGCGAGCGGCGAAACCTACCGCATTCACTTTTATCCCGCAATAATCGCCGATGCGCACCGGTTGAAGGTCGGGCAGGCCGTTACCGTGGATGCTCGCTACACCGGCTCCGGCTATGACGCGATAAAGATCAGTACGAAGTAAGGGCGGGGAACGGATCGGGATGGCCGACGTCTCGCGTTTGGTGGCGAGAGGTGCGATGTGGGCTGCGCAATAACCCTCATGTTGACGGCGCAAGTGAGATATGTGCCACCCTCTGAATGCAACCCCTCACGTATGACCCCACTCAAGCAAAAAAAGCTTGAGTGGGCCACCTTCAATCGACGCGAAATGCAAGCTGTACTGTCGCTGCTGCAAGAACCCCCAGAACCATGGTCTCAAAACTGAACTGCGCGAAGCTTAGAAAAGCCGTGAGAGGACCTGTATTCGCATAATGGATATTTATGAAAGGGGCAACTACTGGCCCCTTCAGCGCGACAATGAGGGCTGCCGTGATGCCGAATCGGGTGAGCGATTTACGGGGAAGGTTATTACGGACCGCGCCGCCAATCACCAGCGCAGCGATGACAGGCTCAAGGAAGGTGAGATATGCGGGCACAAGAATGTGCCAATCGTAGGGAAGGCCATACCGCTGATGGCCTTCCCGTGATTCTGTGAAGGCGGTTACGCCGGCGAAAGCGTGATCAGCGAGTGGCTGGACGAGCAGCCCGGCGATTGCGGCCAGTAGTGCCGCCGCGACGACGTTCGCGATAAAGCGGTGTCTCCGGCGGGTCCAGCTTTCGACGCCTATGGCGATGACGGCCAGCGGAAGCAGATTTGGTACGTTGTCGAGGAAGGGGTAAAGCGTGAAGTTGCTGAGATTGATGAACTCCATGAATGGATCGCGAAAAAAAGTCTCGCGGATTGTCGCCAGCATTAAAAATACAAGCCCACACCGAAGGACAAAGCTGCGTCTTCGAATGCTTTCCGGGAGATGCGCCGAGAGATAAATCGCTCCGAATGCGGAGAGGATTCCGTCCGGCAGGCGTGCCCAGCCGGAGGAGGGAAAGCCACTCGGGTAGGGAACATGGAAACCCTGAAGCATGACCGCATGCACGCTTAAGGACACGACCATTGTGACGATTGCTCCGACAGTGAGGATCGGCCATGAAACCGATTTCGACAGTTTGTTCATCAGAAGGACGGACTCCGGGCTATCAAGAGTGAGGTGTGGACTCCCCGCCAATAAGCGAGGGTACGCAGAGCAGGTCTCTATTCCGTTCGCAAGGCAATCATCGGTTCCGTGCTGGCCGCCCGGCCGGCGGGAAGCATAGCAGCAGCCCCGGCCGCCAGCGCCAGGGCCGCTGTCGCGAGCAGGATGCTGACAGGGTCATAAGGTGTTACTCCATAGAGCAGGCTGGCAATTGAGCGTGCACCCAGGAGCGCCCCAGGTATCCCAATTGCGAGACCGAGCCCGACCTCTGCAAACGCTCCTCCCAGGACCATGAGCAAAATCCGGCCGCGTGTCGCTCCCAGCGCCATTCGCAACCCAATCTCGCTGGTTCGGCGCGCTACCCGGTATGACGTGACACCATACAGGCCTATCGCGGCCAGCATGAGCGCCAGAAGGCCAAACAGCATGGCCAGCCGCGAGATCAGCCGGTTTTCGGTGAAGTTGCCGTTCACCTGATACTCCAGCGTATGGAGACCGTCGACGGTCAGGTTCGGGTTGATGTCTCCCAGTGTCCTGCGCACGAGCGCGTCGACATTCTGCGGGGGTGTCTTGAAGTCCAGGATGATGGCTCGGTTAAACAATGCTTGCGTTTCGTTGGCCGTCTGAGCGGGACTCAAGCCCGGGACCCGCTGCATGGGCGGCAAGAAGTACATCGGATGGGGCTCGGTCGCTGGATCTGCGAACTTCGCGTCGGCGACGACTCCAATGATCCGGTGGGTGTCGGAACGTCCCGGCTCGGCTCCAAAAGACCGCCCGACCGGGTTCTCGCCAGGGAAGAATTCCTTTGCAAACTCCTGATTGACGACAGCCACACCTTGCGACGTTGCGGTGTCCGCTTCGTTGAAGACACGTCCGCGCAGCAGCCGTTCTCCAATGGCGGCAAAGAATTGCGGGCTGACACGATCCATGTCAGAGGACTTCTGATCGCCGGCCACGGTAGCTGGGCGTCCAGCGATGTTGATGCCCGTAGACCACCGTGTCTCGGAAAGAGGGCTGTAGAGCGCCAGGCCCACATTCGCCACGTTCGGCAAGGCTCCAAATCGATCCTGCACCGCCCGATAGAACGCAGGGAGTGTCGCGACCGTGTACCCGGCGCCTGCCGGATTGATCTGTACGACATACCGGTTGGCGGTCAGAAACCCGAAGTTCTGCTGTTGCAGACGGACCAGGCTGCGCGTCAAAAGACCGGCGCCAACCAATAACATCAGGGAGAGTGCGGCCTGAAAGACGATCAGCGATCGTTGCGGCAAGGAGACACGATCTCGTGTGGACCGGTTTGCACCGCGCAGCGCCTCCGCAGGGTCGGCGCGGGAGGACATCCACGCAGGCGCGACACCGAAGATGGCGCCGGTCACCAGAGACAACAGGAACGCGAACCCGAGTACGGCCAACGAAGGACTCGCGTGGATCGGAAGGTGCGGCGAATCGGGAAAGGCGAGCGAGAGGATCAAGCGAGTGCCCAGATACGCCAGGGCGAGCCCGACCGCACCGCCAAGACAAGATAGCAGGACACTCTCGCTCAACATCCGGCGTACGATGCGGCTGCGCTGTGCCCCAAGCGCGATCCGGAGCGAAGTATCCGCGCGGCTGGCCGACCCTTTTGCCAGCAGCAGATTGGCGACGTTGGCACAGGCGACCAGAAGGACGAGGCCAGAGATCGCCATCAGCAGATAGAGGCCGGTGCTTTCCTGGTGCTGCAGTTGCTGAATGCCACTACCGCCGCGAAACAGCCTGATCTGTTGCTTCGCAATCAGCGCGGCACCGCCGTTCCGCGTGTAATCCGGCTGCGTCGCCAGCCAGTTCCTTACATTTCCCGTCATCTGCTCTTCCAGCGGGCGAAGGCTCGTGTCCGGCTTTACACGGCTCAGCAGATACAGCCAACTGCTGGTCGGACTGTGGAGGATGGAGAAGCTGCCTTCAATCGCCGGTTCCACTGCGAGCGGCAGCCAGAATGCAGGGGGCGACGTGCTGATCCGATCGCCATAGAAACCCGGCGGCGCAATCCCAACGACCGTGATCGGGTGGCCCTGAAAGGTAAAGGCCTTGCCCACTACGCTCGGGTCGCTGGCATAGTCTGCCTGCCAGGCTGCATAGCTCATCACGGCCGCTGGCGCCGCCGCCGGAGTGTCGTCCTGTTGGCTGAACATCCGGCCTGCGAAGGCTCCAATGCCGAGCGTGGAGAAATAGTTGCCAGATACGTATTCGGTGCCCTCGGATTTCGCCAGTTGCTGGTCCTCGCGCACATTCATTCTTTCGCGACCGGACTGCAGGGCGGCGAGTTGTTCGAGACCGGGCGTGGTATTGCGCAGGTGCTTGTAAAGGTCGTAGGAGAATGTGGACAAGTTCCCACTCTCCGGCAAAGCGCTCATCACGCCACTGCGGCTCGTGTCGGAACCGACGGTGTATAGCATCCTTGGATCGCGCACGGGCAGGGAGCGCAGAAGCACGGCGTGCACCAGCGTAAAGATGGCGGTATTGGCGCCAATGCCGAGCGCGATAGTCAGAACGACGGTCACGACAAAGGCGGGGGCTTTACGCAGTGTTCGGAACGCGGCGGCGATGTCATGCATGGGGAATTCTCCAGATACTCTGTACGCTTATGCACTTCAGCGTCCGTTCTGTTTTGTCCTAAATCCTTTGCATGCAAGGGCCCGGCTGCTTACGAGCCCGCAAGGACTGTTCACTCCCGGACAAAGTGTCCGCAAATGGAACGGGCCTCACGCGTCGACGCCCCCACTGAAGGAGTCAAAATCGATCCGCGAGGGACAGCAATGACGCGAGACCGGGCTGCCACGTCCCATATCTCAGCCACGCAGTGTGCGCAGAAATTCGCGCAGGTCGGCGGCGAGCAGGGCCGGCCTTTCCAACGCAGCGAAGTGACCGCCTGCGGGCATCTGCGTCCAGCGTTGAACGTTATAGCCACGGGCCACCCACTCGCGCGGCGGCATGTAAATTTCACGGGGAAAGCAAGCGATGGCGCACGGCGTATGAATGAAATCGGAGGCCGCGAAGTGTAGTGATTTGAGTCTGCCCTCGTAGTACATGCGGAACGATGAGGAGATGGTCTCGGTGAGGTAGTAGAGCGTCACATTTGTAAGAAGTTCGTCGAGAGAAAAACTGCGGGTAAGGTCGCCACTACAATCGGACCAGTCGCGAAACTTTTCGAGAATCCAGGCTGCTAATCCTGCGGGAGAATCGTTCAAGGCGTAGGCCGCGGTTTGGGGGCGGGTTGCCTGAAGATGGGCATAGGCGCCATTGTCACT
>JAJXUS010000374.1:578-3217 GCA_021782675.1 Acidobacteriota bacterium | reverse complement strand
ATCCTTTCAAACCCCACACCATTTTTCAAACTATGATAACATCACATTAAA
Source organism: Acidobacteriota bacterium (assembly GCA_021782675.1). Taxonomy (GTDB): domain Bacteria; phylum Acidobacteriota; class Terriglobia; order Terriglobales; family Acidobacteriaceae; genus JAKAUB01. Next base: position 3,166 of record JAJXUS010000374.1, on the reverse strand, counting down.
TTTCAAGTTAAACCGTATGCTTGTCATCCGAATCTCCCCGTGATGTAGTCTTCCGTGCGCTTGTCTGCAGGATTGGTAAAGATCTTTGTCGTAGCGTCGAACTCAACAAGATATCCGTTCAGGAAGAATCCTGTCATCTCTGCCACGCGGGCCGCCTGCTGCATGTTGTGCGTGACAATCACAATCGTATAGTCCGCTTTCAGCTCGAAGATCAAATCCTCAATCTTCGAAGTCGAAATCGGGTCCAGGGCGGAGGCTGGCTCGTCCATCAACAGCACCTCCGGGTCAATGGCCAAAGCGCGGGCAATACACAACCGCTGCTGCTGGCCGCCAGAAAGGCTGGCCCCGGAGCGCTTCTTCCAGATGTCTTTGACTTCGTCCCACAGGGCCGCGCGCCGCAGACTGCGTTCGCAGACCTCTTCCATCTGCCGCCGCCGCGGCCCCCCGCTCAAGCGCAGGCCGCTGGCTACGTTTTCAAAAATGCTCATGGTCGGGAACGGATTCGGCCGCTGGAACACCATGCCAATGCGGCGCCGGACCGCGACCGGCGCAATATCGCTGTAAAGATCGATCCCGCCCAGCCGCACCGAGCCGGACACCCGGGCAATTGGGTTGGTCTCGTGCATGCGATTCAGACAGCGAACAAAGGTGGACTTGCCGCAGCCCGAAGGTCCGATCAGCGCAGTCGCATGGTTCGCTGGAATCGAGATTCCAATGTTATGGAGAATATGGTTGCTGCCATACCATGCGTTCAGGTTGTTGACTTCTATGGCCGCACCCACTCCTCGCCCTCCTGCGCTATCCGGCGCTCATTTCCGCTCTAATAACTATAAGTGGCACCGGCCTCTGGGCCCGCACGAATCCCGCCCAGGGCGGCGCAGGGGGACGTGCGGCGGCAACAGCGTGTGACCGCGGGTTCCTGTTACGGTAGCAGCGCTACATCAAGGTGGGATGAATTGCGACCGGTCAAATCGCGGCGATGGGTTCGCGGCCGTCTGCGTCCGCAACAATCACCGGCTCCAGCGGATAGCCCTTGTCCTTCCATCCGTCGTAGCCGCCGCGCAGCGGACGGATGCGCTCGATCCCGAATCGCCGCAGCGTCAGCGCTACTTTCGCGCTGGTCGCTTCGCTGGGACAGGTGCAGTAGACAATCACATCCCGGTCGCGTGGAATCTCAGCGTGGCGGCGCAGCAGCTCATTGGAGGTGAGCCGCACTGAGCCGGGGATAATGCGAGGGTCAGGCAGCAGGTCGAGCGGATGGCGCAGATCGACGAGAAACGGCTCCTCGCCGCGATCCATCATCTGCTTCAGATCATCCGGCTCCACCCGCAGAGTGCGAATCCTGCTGAGGAACGCCCGCTGACGCCCGTACCGGTACGCGACAATCGCTACTACCACCAGCAGCACCAGGACCGCAGCCGAGCGGCTCAGCCAGGCGAGCACGTTCGGGTTGCGGCGTATGGCATCCCCGAAAAACCGGCCCACCAGCAGCAGCGATGTGACCCACAGAAACGCACCGCTCAGGTCATAGATCAGGAACTTCCGATAGCGCATGCCGCTCTGGCCCGCCAGCGGAGCCGCCAGCGTATTCAGACCAGGGATAAACTTGACCAGCAGCAGCGCTGCTGCCCCGTGGTGCGCCAGTTGATCTTCGGTTTTGCGCACGCAGGATGCGGCTTCCAGCGAAAATCGGCACAGCCAGCGCGTCACCCGCGTGCCATACCGTCCCCCCAGACGAAACCACACGCTGTCGCTCACCAGGCTGCCGGCCATCGCAGCCAGCACAAATCCCTCAATGTGCATATGGCGCGTCGAGGTGAGCGTTCCTGCTGTGAGAAGAATCGGAGTCGCCGGCAACGGAATTCCCAACTGCTCCAGCAGAACCCAGCCGAAGACAACGAAGTATCCGTAATGCAGAAAAGCTTCGATGGGAGTGTGCATAGCCAAATCACCGGCAGATTGAAGATGCTACGGGAGTAGCCCGAGGAGCTCCTGCAAGCTGCACTTATCTGATGCGGCATCCGGGAAAAAGCTACATTCTGTTCTGCGGGGAAGGTTCGGGCACTGTGTCCGCCGGATCTTCCGCGACCGGGCGGGCCGCCCAATAGTTGGTCCGCGCCAGCACCCTGGCCTGCAACGGCCGGCTAAGCGTTACCCGGAGCTGGTGAAAGCCGGGGGCCGGATCGGGCGGCTGGAAACTCAGAACATAGCGATTGTGTACCTGATTCGCCAACTGTCCCAGCTCCGCGTCAAACTGCTTGCCGTGGTTAAACCGAAGATACCGGCCCCCCGTCATCTTCGGAATGGCCGCCGCGGTGTTGCGCCGTACGGCCTGGATGGCCATCCGGAGCGGAGCCAGCAGGTCCGCCGACCCGCCCGCGCCGGAGAAGTCAAACAGATCGCCCCGCGCCGGGCTGAACGCCAGACTGTATACCACCACATCGCTGCGGCCGATCTTCCGCACCACCGCGCGGACCGGGGTCCGGCTGCCATGGTCGCGGGTCTCACTCAGCAGAAGAATCACCCGCTGATTCTGCCTGGGTTCGTCATCCAGCATATCCACGGCGTACCAGACGGCATCGAGAATG
>JAJXUS010000374.1:0-568 GCA_021782675.1 Acidobacteriota bacterium | reverse complement strand
GCGCCGTCGTCGCCCGGTTCGATCGAATAAACGGCCTGCTGGACTGCGTCCGGACTGTTGGTGAAGTCAAGAACCTGATGCGGCCGGCTGTCGAACGCGACGACCGCGATGCGGTGGGAAACATCGCCGGCCAGACCCTCCGCCATTGTCGGCAGGCCAACCATCTTGTTGAACTCGCGATAGGCGGAGCGGCCCGTCTGCACCAGCAGAACAATCGACATCGGCGCGTGGTCGGTCCCGGCTTCGACACGAATCTTCTGCGGAACGCCGTTGTCGGTGACGGTAAAGTCCTTGGCCGTCAGTCCAAACACCGGCTCGCCGGAGTTGCTCTCCACCAGCGTGGGGACGAGGACCAGGTTGCTCTGGGTGCGAAACGTCGCCTGTGGGGCGGCCGTTCCCGGCTGCTGCGCCCAGGCATTGGAGCTCAGGAGGCAGAGCAATGCCGCGCCTCGCATCGTCAGGGCTCCAACGGTCCGGCGCATTGCTTCACCTCCCCTTACTTCAGCATATTTTTGGCGATGAACAGCGCATTGGCCGGGCGCTCCGCCAGCCGCCGCATAAAGTACGG
>JAJXUS010000373.1 GCA_021782675.1 Acidobacteriota bacterium | reverse complement strand
GTCGGGCGGCGGATCGACAGCAATCAGGTGATTGAGATGCTGGCCGAGGCGATGATCGGCCACGGTATCCCGGAGTACATTCGGTCAGACAACGGGCCTGAATTCGTAGCCAAAGAACTGCGGAGATGGCTTGCTGCGACGGGCTCAAAAACTCTGTACATCGAACTCGGCTCTCCGTGGGAAAACGGCTACTGCGAAAGCTTCAACTCCAGGATGCGCGATGAATTCCTGAACGGCGAAATCTTCTATTCGTTACGGGAAGTACGCGTGCTGACAGAACGCTGGCAGGTCTACTTCAACACGGAACACCCACACTCATCGCTGGGTTACAGACCTCCGGCACCAGAGGCACGCCTCACAAACAACAAGGGGCATGGAGAAGTGGAAACCGCTACGCGCTTCCCACTTCTCCACACCCCCGACGGCGACGGGATAGATGCACCACCCGTTGCGCTACACGAACACTCTCGCTGGTACAAAATACCGGGCACGCCACTGCCGGATTGGGTTTTTGCTAGTCCGCACACAAACGGAAAGCAGCCCTATTGGCCGGGCACTTTGAACCGCTGGCATTTGCAGCCGGCGGTGACGGCAGCCGGAATCAAGGGCAATATCGGCTGGCATACGTCCCGGCGCACCCATGCGACGCTCCTCAAAGCGAATGGAGAGGATGTCAAGACGGTGCAGGAGCTCCTGCGGCATGCCAACAGCCTTGTGACAATGAACCTTTATGCTCAGGCCGTAACCGACTTGAAGCGGAAGGCGCAGAGTCGCATCGTGGACATGCTGCTCGACGACCACGATGAGAAACAGAGCACCCCTGCTATCGGAACAAAGCGGACGTATGAAAAATCCTTCAGCAGCGCAAGTTGTTGCAGTGATTGGCGTCCCCGACGGGATTTGAACCCGTGTTATCGCCGTGAAAGGGCGGTGTCCTGGGCCGGGCTAGACGACGGGGACGCAGATGATGCGAGGTGCACACGCGCGGCAACTACTGAAATATTGCCTGCAGGATATTGCAAACGGCTCGCAGAGCCGGCCCGGGGGTTCTCCTGCATCCGCAACCGCTGAGCGCGGCTGCCGGGCCCGTTCCGATTCCTCAATCAGCGTACCACGACCGCCGCTTCGTAACATTTGGCGCCGGTCTCCTGCTCACAGAAAATTCCGCACCGCCCGCCAGACCGCCTGCTGATACGGTAGGAGAAAGGCATGCCCACCCAAAGCCAGCGAGATTTTCGCCTGCTCGATGCGCTGACGCAGATATTCGTCGTCGTGCTGCTGATTTCGAATCTGGTCGCGCAGAAAATCTGCCGCATCGGGCCGCTGACCCTCAGCGGCGCGGAACTTCTCTTCCCCATCACCTATATATTTGGCGACATTTTTACGGAGGTCTACGGCTACGCCGCATCGCGGCGCGCCATCTGGATGGGCTTCTTCGCCTCGGGTCTCATGTCCCTCGTCGGAGCAGCGGTCGTAGCGCTGCCGCCCGCACCGGGCTGGCACGGACAGCAGGCATTCGCCACCGTCTTCAGCTTCATCCCCCGTCTGGTCACCGCCAGTCTGCTGGCGTTCTGGGCCGGGGAGTTCACCAACTCCTACGTCATGGCCCGTATGAAAATCCTTACAGGAGGCAAGTGGCTTTGGACCCGGACCATTGGATCCACCGTCACCGGACAGGCCGTGGACACCACCATCGTCGTTCTGATCGCCTTCTGGGGACGCGCTTCGGGCCACTTGATGACGGAGCTGATCCTATCGGCGTATTTCAGCAAGGTAGCGTATGAGGTTCTGGCCACGCCGTTGACCTACGCGGTGGTGGGGTGGCTGAAGCGCGCAGAGCAGTCCGATCCCTTCGACCAGCACTCTAGTTTTAATCCTTTTGTTCTTCGAGGTTAGCCCGGCCCCGCGTAAAATAAACGCATCTTTGAACTGCGGCCATCATCTGTGGTTATGAATGCAGCCGCGGAGTTCTGCGCACGACGATTGCCTGCCTGCACCCTTGCCGGGGATCCCCTTGGAACCGCAGTCTTGCTGGCAACGTAACCTTAAAGGCATCCCGGGGTCTCCCCGGTGGCGTCTCGCCGTCATGCCGTATCGGAGTTTTCCAGGAATGCTGAAGGTATTGCCGTTTGCCCCTGCCGTTGCCGTTCTCGCGGTATCCCTCGCGGGTTGTGCTTCCAAGTCCGCCGCCGGCCCTGCGCAGGCGCCGCAAGCCATGCCCGTCCAGGTACAGACGGTCGCGATGGAGCCAGTCCCGATCAGCGACAGTTATGTCGCGACGATCAAATCCCGCCGATCGGCAACCATTCAGCCGCAGGTCAGTGGGAATCTGACGCAAATCTTCGTCCACTCCGGCGACCAGGTGAAATCCGGCCAGCGCATGATGGAGATCGATCCCCGCCAGCAGCAGGCGATCGTGGCGCAACAGCAGGCTACGGAGCAGCAGGCCCTGGCTGTCTACCAATACAATCAAAAGGATTTCGAGCGGCAACAGGCGCTCTTCAAAGGTGGGATCATCAGCCAACAGGCCTTCCAGCAGGCCAGCCAGACCTTTAACAGCTCGAAGGCCACCTACGAAGCAGATGTTGCCGCCCGCAAGTCCGCGCAGCAGCAACTGGCCTACTTCCACATTGTTGCGCCTTTTGCCGGCGTTATCGGCGACGTGCCCGTACACATCGGCGACTACGTGACGCCATCCACGGTGCTGACCACCGTCGATGACAACACGCAGATGGAAGCTTACGTCTACATCCCGGCGGACCGCGCGTCCCAGGTTCGTGTCGGCCTGCCGGTGGAGATTACGGACAGCACCGGCAAGGTGCTCGACCGCAGCAAGTTTTATTTTGTCTCGCCGCAGGTGGATAACCAGCTCCAGGCCATCCTGGCCAAGGCCAAGATTCACACCCGGCCTGAGGTGCTTCGCAATCTGCAGATGGTCCGTGCCCGCGTAATCTGGAGCACCGCGCCGGCCGCCACCGTTCCGGTTCTCGCCGTCACTCAGATCGGCGGCCAGCCGTTCGTGTTCGTTGCCGCCAATAAGGACGGCCACTTTATTGCGGAACAGCGCTCCGTGCAACTGGGAGATACCGTCGGCAATCAGTACGCGATCAAGAGCGGCCTGCAGCCCGGCGATACGCTGATCGTCTCCGGACTGCAGTTCCTGGTGAATGGGGCGCCGGTCCAGCCGATCCCACAAGCTAAGTCGTAACAACCAGTTTC
>JAJXUS010000372.1 GCA_021782675.1 Acidobacteriota bacterium | reverse complement strand
TTCCGCCGCGGCGCCGTGCAATTGAGCGGCGGTCATTGCGCGCAACCGGGCCGTCTCCTGCACCGAACGAGTGGCGACCAGCATCTGCGGCACGGGCCGGCTGAGCACGCGATCAAAGACTTCGACCGCTTCCTCCGAGCAGATTCCCTGCCGCAGGTTGTCGCTCATGGTGATGAGGACATTTTTAGCGCGCACACTGTCGACCGCCATGCCAATCTCTGCCCACGTGTCCCAATTGACGGAGATCACGCGTACGCCGGCCGGGTCATCCATCATGTTGGCAAAACTATCGAGCGAGGCATTCGCAGCCCCGTAGTCGGAGAGCCCAAAGTACGGCTGCACGGCGCTGATCGAGGAGCAGAGCAGGACGAAGTCCAGGTCGCGACGGCGCGATGCCCCCTGCAGGATGTTCCGAATCCAGGTCAGTCCGTAGGTTTTTGCAGCGAGCACGCCGGCAACATGTTCGGCCGTCCGGCTCAGGATCAGACCCGAGCCCTCAATGCCCGCAGCGTGGATGATGCCGCGCAGCGGGCCAAAAGCAGCCGTGGCCTGCTCGACAGCCTGCTGCATTGCCGGGGCGTGCGTGATATCAGCCTGCAACACCATCACTCGGCTTCCCGCAGCTTCAAGCGCAAGCAGACTTTCCAGCTTGTAGCGAAGCGCCGCAGATGTTTCGGCCGAGTCAAGCAACCCTGTCCAATCTCCTCGCGGCGGGATAGCGGTCCGTGCTGTAAGTACGAGGTTGACCTGATAGCGATCTGCGAGATGACGCGCGAGCGTCAGGCCAATCCCACCGGTTCCGCCCGTGATGAGATATGCTCCACTCGATCGAATCGCGACCGCGCCGTCCAAACCAGCCGCTCTGGGCGGCAACTTAACCGGCGAAAATTCCTGTACCCAGCGTGCAGTGCCTCGATACGCAAGGATCTCGGCGGCCGGCGGTGCAAGCAGCTCACGCCGCAACTGGGCGGCGGCAAAAACTGGATCAGCCGTGGGATCGAAATCGATGCCACGCCACTTGATGTTGAAGTTTTCCAGCGCTGCAATCGCAGCGTACTGATGCATTCCAGCTCCGGCCACGTCCTGCACTGGCTCTCCGGACACGCTATACGCGGCGCTCGTCAACACGTTCAGCATGACCGGCTTGTCCGAGCTGTAATTCTCAATCGCCTGCACGAGGTGCATGGTTGCGACGATTCGCCGCTCAATCGTGGGGCCGGGCTCCAAGGCAGCGCCTGCGCTCGATGGCCAAAGAATATGATCCGGCCACAGTCCATCGGCCTGGAGGTTCTCCATCAGCTGCGCATAGTGTGCCGCAACGGTCGTGTCCATGGCGTAGCGGTATTTCGAAGGGCGCTCGAACCGGCTCGCAGCTTCCACGGTGATGACGGTGCCGGGCAGATCGAGTTTGCCAAAGAGGCTGTGACCCGATGCCTGCGGCTCGTTGAAGATAACCCAGGTGTCGTTCCGTCCCGCATTCCCGACAGGCAGCATCGCAGATGACGTGCGGCGCCAGGATGGCAGATAAAACCAGTCCGCGATGTCCTTTTCTTTCTGCGGCGGTCCGGGATCTTTCGCTGCCGTGGCTTCGATGGGACGCGACTCAATCCAGTACCGCTGCCGCTCGAAGGGATACGTCGGAAGCGAAATGCGCAGGCGCTTTTCCCCGCGATGCATGGCTTCCCAATTGATGGAGGCTCCAGCGACCCAGACGCGCCCTACGGCATCGAGCCAGACCTCCCGATCATCGCGAGTGGCCGCAGGATGTCGCATGGAGGCCAGCAGCAGGCGCGCAGAACGTGGCGGCAGTTGCATCCGGAGCAGTCCGAGCAGCGTCTCACCCGGCCCGCACTCCAGCATCGCCATCGAATCGTCTTCCAGCAGGCGACGGCCGCAGTCGGCAAAGCGCACCGCATTTCGCAGGTGCGAAGCCCAGTAGCGCGGATCGGTGGCCTGCGCCGCCGTGATCCATGTTCCGGTGACGTTCGAAAGATAGCGCCGCTGCGGGGCGTGCAAGGGGACCTGCGCCACGCGACGGGCAAACTCTGCGACCATCGGCTCCATCATGGGAGAGTGGAACGCATGCGACGTGCGCAGGCGGCGGCATTCAATCCTGCGGTTACGCAGGCGCCCTTCCAGTTCTGTAATAGCCGACTCCTCGCCGGAGGCAACGCTCTGACCGGGTGCATTTTCGGCCGCAATCGAAACGCGCTCATCCAGCAAGGGCTCCAAATCCATCTCCGGCAATGAGACCGCAAGCATCGTCCCCGCCGGCATTGCCTGGGTCATCCGGCCGCGCGCGGCAATCAACGCCAGGCCGTCCTCAACTGAGAAGACACCAGCCAGGCATGCAGCCACATACTCGCCAACACTGTGGCCCAGCATGGCATCGGGCTCGATGCCCAGGTCCATCCAGACCATCGCCATCGAATACTCAACGACGAACAGCGCCGGCTGCGTATATTCCGTGCGCGCCAGCAGGCGCTCGGCGTCCGCCGCAGACGTGCTGCCGGTGTAGAGGAGATCCCGCAGATCGACCCCAAGGTGCGGGCGAAGGAGAACTGCGCAGCAATCGAACGCTTCGCGGTACACCGCAGATGTACGGTAGAGGCCCGCGCCCATGTCCGGGTACTGCGAACCTTGTCCGGGGAATAAAAGCGCGACGGGCCGCGGATGGTCGGGAGCTTCGCCGCTGTGTAAAAGGGGGCTGCCGGCGCGGCCGAATCCTTCGGCGACTTGCTCCATTGAGTGCGCCACCAGCGTGCGGCGATGCGTCATCGCCTGCCGCCCGCGCTGCAGGGTGAACGCCACATCTGCAAGGTTCGCCGACGGATGCGATGCGGCAAACTCCGACAGCCGCTGGCTCATGCGGTCGAGTGCGGCCGGCGTTTTCGCCGATAACACCAGAAGCTGCGAGGCCTCCGATGCGTCCGAGCGCCGGGCAGGCGGTTCTTCCAATGAAACGTGCGCGTTGGTGCCCCCAATGCCGAAGGAGCTGACACCTGCGCGAAATGGTCCGGCGCCCGCATAGCGCTCCGGCTTGGCACTGACGCGAAACGGGGTGGCGGCGAAATCAATCAGTGGATTGGGAGTCTCAAAGTGCAGCGTGGGCGCCAGCACGCGATCACGAACGGTCAGGGCCGCTTTCATCAGGCCGGCAACACCGGCTGCCGCATCCAGATGCCCAAGGTTGCTCTTCAGCGCGCCGAGTACACAAGTG
>JAJXUS010000371.1 GCA_021782675.1 Acidobacteriota bacterium | reverse complement strand
CGATCTTCAACTGGACGATTGTTGCGGCCGCCACTCCAGCCTGGGCACGCGCCGTCTTTCCGCATGAGGATGAGACGGCAGCCGTTGCGCGCCTGTGGGAGGCGATCTTCGCGGCCTCCCGCGCGAACGTGGACGACCCCGTGGCCGCGTGGAAGGCGCATGGCGAGCGGCTCAAGCAGCGCGTCGACTTTCTGAATAGGCGGCGCTATTCCGCGCTGCACTACAACGGGCCCGGGACGGACCTGCGCGTTGGACTGGCCGACGATCATCTTTGGGCCGGTGGCGGCACACGCGCTGGCAATGGCATCTACTGCCAGCCGAATATCCCCACTGAAGAGGTCTTCACCACGCCGCACAAGGATCGCGTGGACGGGACGGTGCGCAGCAGCAAGCCGCTCTCCTACCAGGGCACGCTGATTGAAGGCATTGAAGTTCGCTTCGCAGGCGGCGCGATCGTCGAGGCCCGCGCAAAGACTGGCCAGAGCATTCTCGAGCGCATGATCGGCACCGACGATGGCGCGCGGCGGCTGGGGGAAGTGGCGCTGGTGCCCCACTCTTCGCCCATTGCGCAGAGCGGCATCCTCTTCTACAACACGCTGTTTGATGAGAACGCCGCGAGCCATATCGCGCTCGGGCAGGCGTACAGCACTTGCCTCATCGGCGGAGAAACGATGGACGCGGCCGCGCTGGCCGCACGCGGCGCCAATGACAGCCTGATTCATGTGGACTGGATGATCGGCTCCGGAGAAATGAACGTGGATGGGGTTACCGCAGACGGTACCAGAGAGCCGTTAATGCGGCGCGGGGAGTGGGTGTAGCGGGTGCAGAATCCTGCATAAAATTCTCACCCGTCAGGCCGCTGCAGCATCCTGAAACTGGCAGAGTTTCCAGGCAGAGTGAGTCAGGAAAAACAAGATGTTCAAGAAGATTGCGGTTGCTTTCGATGAATCACCGGAGGCGCAGCGCGCGTTCCGTTCCGCGCTGGATCTGGCAAAGCTCGCCGGCGCATCGGTCGTGCTGATTACCGTAGTAGAGAAGTTGCCCGCATATGTCAGCTACGTCTCCGCCGTCGCGCCAGAGGTTCCCCACCTGCTGAAGACGGAGCGGCAAGTCTTTTATCGGGATATGCAAAGCCGCGCCAAAGAGGTGGCCGAGCGGGCTGGCGTGCTGATCGATTCAACGCTTGTTGAAGGCGATGAGGTGGAAGCGCTGGTGCAGGCCGTGCAGCAGTTGCGGCCCGACCTGCTTGTTGTTGGGCTTCGGCGCGACCCCGGCGGCATCGGCAGTATTTTGGGAGGGACGGCCCATCGCCTGGCCCTCCATGCCGACTGTGACGTACTGGGCATTCGTTAGCGGCCGCCTGCCTGTCGGTCTGCCGGCTGCGGGACGGCCGCCAACCGCCGCACGACCCGCTCCTGCCCCAGGTAAGCCATCACCGCAAACAGACTGGGCGCAACGCCTTGGCCGGTCAGCAGTACGCGCGCCCCGTTAATCAGCACTCCAGGCTTCAGGCCCTTTTCTGCGGCAAAAGCGCGCAGCAGCTCTTCTGTGGACGGCTCGGTAAACGGGGTGAGAGTGGCATAACGGGCTGCAAGTTCGCGGAGTAGCCTCAGCGTCGATGGATCAGCGAGGAATTTGGCTGCCGCAGCCTCATCCGTTGAGTAGTCGTCGCTGAAGTAAGCGCGGAAGGTCGTCGCAAAGTCCGTCAGGCTGCGGGCCCGCTGCTGGAGCAGCGCGATCCCTGTGACGACCTCCTCACGGCTGCGGCTGGGCACAAATCCTGCACGCTGCCACTCCTGTTCAATCAAAGGCAGAAGCCGTTCGGGTGCGTAGGCACGGATATATTCCGTGTTGAACCACGCCAGCTTCTCGTTGTTGAAGACGGCGTTCGAATGCGCCATGCCGTTGAGCGAGAACATTTCGACCAGTTCCGCGGTTGAGAATATCTCCCGCTCTTTGCCATCCGCCTGCCGGGCCGCTTCGCCCGGGCTCCAGCCGAGCAGTGCCAGGAAGTTGCGGAAGGCCTCGGGCACAATGCCCATTTCCTTATACGCCAGCACGCTGGTGGCTCCGTGGCGTTTGGAGAGCCGTGTTTTATCCGGACCAAGGATCAGCGGGACATGCGCGAAGACCGGCAGGGAAGCGCTCAAAGCGTTGTAGAGGAGTACCTGCTTGGGTGTGTTGGACAGGTGGTCGGCGCCGCGGACAATGTGCGTCATGCGCATATCGATGTCATCGGCCACCACGCTCAGGTGGTAGGTGGGCACGCCGTCCGAGCGCAGCAGAACAAAATCTTCGAGCTCCGCGTTGGCAAACTCCACACGGCCAAAGACAGCGTCCTCAAACGCCGTCGTGCCACTGTCAGGAACGCGGAAGCGTATCGCTGCGGCTTCTCCCGCGGCGACGCGCCGTGCGGCATCGGCGGCCGGCAAACTGCGGCAGCGGCCATCATAGCGGGGAGGAACTCCAGCAGCGGTCGCTGCGGCACGGCGCTGTTCCAGGTCTTCACGGGTGCAGAAGCAGTGATAAGCGCTGCCATTTGCCAGCAGGCGTTCGGCGGTCGCGCGGTAGAGATCCAGCCGCTGCGACTGATAAAACGGACCCTCATCCCACTCCAGACCGAGCCACCGCAGCCCTTCCAGGATGCCGGAAACCATGTCGTCGGAAGAGCGTTCAAAGTCAGTATCTTCAATGCGCAGGATGAATGTGCCGCCGGTGTGACGGGCGAAGAGCCAGCAGAAAAGCGCCGTGCGGGCACCTCCGACATGCAGGTATCCGGTCGGAGAGGGGGCGAAGCGAACGCGAGTCATCACGCTTGGATCAGTGAAGTTTGGAGTTGGCACATCTCATCCTATCGTGTCTGGAGAGATGGTCACGGGCATGAAAAACGCCCCGGTCGAAACCGGGGCGTTTTGTGAATTGCGCGCGTCTTAGAAGAGCCGGTAGGATACGCCCGCCGAGTAGACCCAGGGTGTGAGCCCGGTTGGCGGGAAGGTCCAGTGCTGATACTCGAAGTCGGCAGGCCGAATCGACCATCTGTGATTGAAGGGGATATCGAGTCCGCCGCCGTAGGCGTAGGTCGTGTAGTTGTAAATTTTTACGGGACCGCCGGCGTAAATGATCGACGGATAGCGGAAACGGCTGCCGCCAGCCAGAAACTTTACATATGGAATGTAATGATGCCAGCCCTGCTACGTGACGCGCGGGGGTCTAGTGATTGGCGGCGC
>JAJXUS010000370.1 GCA_021782675.1 Acidobacteriota bacterium | reverse complement strand
GCTGGAGGAGGCGGGTATTCTTACCGGCTATCATGCAACGGTGCATTTGGGGCGCATCGGGCTTCCCATCCGGGTGGTGGTGCGGCTGACGATTCCGGGAGGGGACACGCAACTGGCGCGGGCCGTAGCGGCCATGAAGGAGATGGTGGAGATCAGCCGCTGTCACCGGATCACGGGGGCGGAGTCGTTCATTGTGGAGGCGAATGTGGTTTCCATCCGGCACATGGAGGCGCTGATCGACAGGCTTTCCGCGCTGGGTGCGACGTCGACTTCGACGGTGCTGTCGTCGCCGGTAGAGCGGCGGGAGTATCGCGCCGCCCAGGTGGAGGCGCTGCAGCGGTTTGTGTGATGGCGGGCTGGTTGGGATTGGATCGATGCACAGGGGCTGAAGCCCGTACCCTTCATGCAGAAGCCGGAAGCCTTCACCAGCAAAGTGTATGTTTTAAAGCCGGCAAGCTGGCCCATCTCGCGAGGCGGATGGTTGACATGCGGCGATCAAAGGGAGTAGGTAAAAGATACGCCTTACGTGAGAAGTAGTTATATTTTAGTTACGGCGTCCTGAGATTGCAGAGCTACTGTTTTCTATGCCCTTTCCGCGTTTGACCTGGCGTGTCGTCATCCCGGTCGTGCTCATCCTTCTGTTGATGGTCACGACGCTGGGTGCTGTCTGCCATCATCACGACGGCAACACGGCAAACTGCACACTGTGCCACATGGCGATTGAGCCGTCGGTGCATAGTGCGGCCGTGAGTGAAATGGTGCTGCCCAGCGCAGCAGCGGTGATGCAGAGCCGCACCTTCGTCTCCCGCTTTATCGAGCAAGAGATTGCTCCGCGCGCTCCGCCTGCCTAGCCAAACGCACGACCGCGTGCCTCCCCGGCACGAAGTTTGGTACATGACTCTATTCAGGAAGAGGAGCTTCTATGCGTGCATGTTCGATGCGCGTGCCCGTTCTTGTATTCGGGCTGGGAGCGGCAGTTGCCGCGGCGCAGTCGCCGCCGCAGCAGGGCCAGCAACAGGCGCCGGCTCCGCAGGTCAGCACGCTGGCGCAGCAGCCCGGCGCGCAGTTGATTACGCTCGAGCAGGCTGTGCAGATGGCCATGCAGCACAACCATTATCTTCTGGCGGCGCGCACGACCATCCAGCAGAACGAGGCGGAGGAGATTACCGCTAATCTGCGGCCCGACCCGGTGTTGACGACGGACGCAATTTTTCTGCCGGTGTTTGAGCCGAGCAGCATGACCTCGGATTACATCGACAACGTGGCCCAGTTCGACCTGGGAGTAAGCTACCTGTTTGAGCGCGGCAAGAAGCGGCAGCACCGGCTGCAGGCGGCGCGGGATGCGACGGCGGTAACACGGGCGCAGGTGGACGACAACGAGCGTACCGTGGCCTACGCCGTGGCCACGCAGTTCATCAACGTGGAGATGGCGGAGTCGACGCTGGCGCTGGCCAACCAGGACCTGCAGAGTTTTCAGCAGACGGTGGACATCGCCGAAGCGCGCTACAAGGCGGGCGACATTGGCGAAGGCGACCTGCTGAAGATCAAGCTGCAGTTGCTGCAGTTCCAGACGGATGTGGCGCAGGCGAAGCTGGGGCGTGCGCAGGGACTCTCGGACCTGCGGCAGCTGCTGGGCTACGAGTCTGTGCCGGCGAACTATGACGTGATCGGGGAGTTTGCCTACCAGCCGATGGCGACCTCGCTGGATGACTTGCAGGCCAAGGCGCTGGAGACGCGGCCCGATCTGAAGGCAGCGCAACTGGGCGTGAACGCGGCCAACAGCCAGTTCCAACTGCAGAAGGCGATCGGCAAGCGCGATGTGACAGGCACGCTCAACTACACGCACCTGGCGTACCTGAGCGACATCTCGGTGTTCGGATCGATGCAGTTGCCGATCTTCGACCGCAACCAGGGGGAGATCAAGCGGGCGGGATTCGCCATCAACCAGGCGCAGGAGCAGCGTCTCTACGCCAACGGCCAGGTGCTGACCGATGTGCGCGATGCGTACGAAGGGCTGCGCGCCAACGACGAGATTATGAAGCTGTACACGTCGGGCTACCTGGATGAGGCGCAGGAGTCGCGCGACATCAGTGAGTACGCATACAAACACGGAGCGGCCAGCCTGCTGGATTATCTGGATGCGGAGCGGAGTTACCGGTCTACGCAACTGAGCTACCGGCAGGCGCTGGCTTCATACCTGCTGGCGCTGGAACAGCTTCGGGAAGCCGTGGGTACGAGGAGCTTGCCATGACGAACGATTGCCTTGGACGCGGCGCGATTGCCGCGACTGCACTTGCGGCCCTGCTGACGCTGACGGCCTGCCATCGCGAGAACGCGGAGAGGATGACGTCGTTTTCGCAGCGCGCCTCGTCTTCGGCGACGCCGCGGCTGTTTACGATTCCGCAGGACCAGATGACCCACGTGCAGGTGGTGACGATGCAGCCGGTGACGATGACGCACACGCTGCGGCTGACGGGCACGGTGGCTTATAACGCCTTCAAGACGACGCCGGTGATTACGCAGGTGGGCGGGCCGGTGAGCCGCATCCTGGTGGTGCCGGGGGATCGCGTGAAGATGGGCCAGCCGATGCTGGAGGTAAGCAGCCCCGACTATGCGCAGTTGCTGGACGGCTATCTGAAGGCGGCGGATTCTTACCGGCTGGCGGACAAGTTTTATGTGCGCGCGCAGGATTTGTATGCGCATCACGCCATTGCGCAGCAGGATCTGGAGACGGCGGAGAGCAATCGCACCCAGGCGCAGGCGGATTTGAATGCCGCCGAGCAGGGGATGCGCATTCTGGGCATCAAGAATCCCGCCGATCTGGCCAAGGCGCCGTCGTCGGCGCAGATTCCGGTGCTGGCGCCGCTGGCCGGCGAGGTGGTGGAGCGGCTGGTTTCTCCGGGGCAGGTGGTGCAGGCGGGGCAGACGCAGGCCTTCACCATCTCGGACCTGAGCACGGTGTGGGTGCTGGCCAATGTGTACCAGGCCGATTTGCGCTATGTGCACAGCGGGGACACGGTGGTGGTGCAGACGGATGCGTTTCCCGGCACCAACTTCACGGGCAAGATTTCCTACATCTCACCGGCGCTGGATCCGAATACGCGCACGCTGCAGGCGCGCATTGTGGTGGATAACCCCGGCGAGCGGCTGAAGCGGCCGCGAAGGGCGCAGGCCCTCCGGCAAAGGCGCCGCCCCCTCCCGGCCCGCGACCACGGCCATGACGCGGCGCTTGGC
>JAJXUS010000369.1 GCA_021782675.1 Acidobacteriota bacterium | reverse complement strand
AACGTAATGTTCGCTCCCGTCAACACCGCTGTCAGCAGCAGCGAGTTGGCAACATTATTGCCGTCGCCAACATAGGCCAGGCGCAGGCCGCGCAGATCCCCGAAGCGCTCTTCCAACGTGAATATGTCAGCAAGAGCCTGGCAGGGATGTTCAATGTCGCTCAACGCATTCACCACCGGTACGCGCGCAAACCGCGCCATCTCCGTGATCGTTTCGTGGCTGAAAGTACGCAGCACAATTACGTCGATCCAGCGCTCCAGGTTATGGGCTACGTCGGCCAGCGTTTCCCGCTCGCCCAGGCGCGAGCCCTTCTGGTCGATAAAAATCGCGGAGCCGCCGAGCGTGTTGATGCCGGTTTCAAACGTCATCCGCGTGCGTAGCGAATCCTTCTCAAAGAACATCACCAGCTGCTTGGCTGCGAGCGCCTGGCGGTAGAGTTCCGGTCGCGCTTTCACGGCATGGGCAGTATCCAGAATCAGTCGTACTTCGGCGGCGCTCAAGTCGCGGATGGAACAAAGGTCGCGGCCCGCAAGCGTGTTCGGTCGCTTGGCGGCGGAAAGGGAAATGGAATCGTCCTGCGCGAGTGCAGTCGACTTCATTGCATAGGATTTAGGGGTCATGCGTGAGCTCCTTGCACTGCGGCTGAAAGATTCGCAGCGGATGCGCTGGACAAAATCTGATCCAGTGCTTGTATTGCCTGGTCAATATGTTTTGG
The DNA here is from genome assembly GCA_021782675.1 of Acidobacteriota bacterium. Taxonomy (GTDB): domain Bacteria; phylum Acidobacteriota; class Terriglobia; order Terriglobales; family Acidobacteriaceae; genus JAKAUB01. The sequence goes on along the minus strand of JAJXUS010000369.1, from coordinate 2,522 downwards.
CTCGACGATGAATGGCGGTAAGAACCGCAACACTGTCTCGCTGGTTCGATTGATGATGATGTGGCGCTCCAGCATCTGCGCGGCTACATGCTTCGCCAGTTCGGCATTCGCAAGTTCCATCCCCAGCATCAATCCTTTGCCGCGCACTTCCACAACGGCGGAGTGACGCGCAGCTAAAGTCTGCAATTGTTCGAAGAAATATTTGCCCGTCCTGCGGATGTGATCCAGCAGGTTGTCGCGATGCATGGTGTCGATGACTGCGATCGCAACCGCGCAGGCGAGCGGACCGCCTCCAAACGTCGTGCCGTGCATACCTGGGGAAAGCGCACGCGCAGCCTCTTCCGTGCATAGCATTGCGCCAATCGGGATTCCGCCGCCGAGCGGCTTCGCCAATGTGGTCACATCGGGTAGGATGCCGTAGTGCTGATAGGCGCACCACTCACCGGTGCGGCCAAGCCCGCTTTGGATTTCATCGGCCAACAACAATGCGCCCGTTTGCTGAGTCAAGCGTCGCGCCGCCGCGAAAAATTCTTTTGATACAGGGCGGATGCCGCCTTCTCCTTGCACGGGTTCCAAACAAACCGCGCAAACTTCGTCGGAGAATTTCGCTTCCAGATCGGCAATGTCGTCAAAGCGCACAAACTCAACGCCAGCCAGCAGCGGTTCAAACGGCTTGCGGTAATTCGGCTTATGGGTCGTTGAGACAGAGCCCATGGTGCGGCCATGAAAGCTATGCTCCAACGCCAGAATTTTCGTTCCTAATGGATGGCCTTCGGACCGGCGCAAGGTCGCGTAGGCACGCGCCAGCTTCAACGCAGCCTCCCATGCCTCGGTGCCGCTGTTGCAGAAAAAGACTCGATCCAGTCCCGTCATCTCCGTCAGTCGCAGCGCAAGTTCTGCCTGCCCCGGGTGGTAAAAGAGGTTGGACGTGTGGATGAGCTTTCGGCTCTGCTCCTCGATGGCGGCAAGAACTGCGGGATGAGCGTACCCAAGTCCGCACACACCGATTCCGCTGAGCAGATCGAGATAGCGGACGCCATTCTCATCCAGAAGATGAACGCCTTCACCGCCAACGAAGTTGATGGGATTGCGATCGTATGTTCTTACTAGTAATTTCGCTTCCGCCGCGCGAATTTCGTTCAGTTTCATGCCACCATCACCTCCGTGCCTTGCGGGGTTCGTGCCGAGCAAATGTCGGGCAACAATGCTGCTGAGTCGGCGGGAAAAATTCGTACCCGCTGCACGCCACCCAGCAACGCCTCGCGACATGCACCCAGCTTCGGCAGCATGCCGCCGCTGACAACGGCGGTGCGCGTCAACTCAGGGATCTGTTTCAATGTGAGCCAGCGCATCACTTCGCCATCGGCCCCGCGAACGCCGGGGACATCCGTCAGAAATACAAGCACATCGGCATGGCAGGTCATTGCGCAGGCCGCTGCCATCTCGTCCGCGTTGACGTTGTAGTATTCGCCATCGAAGCCGAGAGCCACGCTAGAAAGGACCGGAATGGCGCCCATCTGCCAGATCGCCAGCAGCCAGCGCGGATCGGACGATGCGATCTCTCCTACGAATCCAAGGTCGGGCGCGGTGCGTTTTTTGCGGGCGCGAAACACCAGGCCGTCGCCGCCCGAAAGTCCAACTGCAGCCTGGCCGTGTTTGCCGATCGCTGCCACCAATTGCTTATTCACCCGTCCGGCCAGCACCATCAAGGCCGCATCCCGTGTTTCCGCGTCGGTAATTCGCAGACCCGCGATAAATTCGCTTTGCTTGCCAAGCTGTGCCAGCGTACGCGTCAGGGCCGCTCCACCACCATGAACAACTGCCACTTGATGTCCGTCGCGCACCAGGTCGACAATCGCCTGGGTACTGCCGCGCAACGTGGATGGATTTTCCAGCGACGCTCCGCCGAGTTTGATCACAAATTTCATGCCAGCCCCTCCTGCTCCGGCCAACCGAACAACAGATTCATGTTCTGCACCGCCTGGCTTGCCGCGCCTTTCAGCAGATTGTCTAAACATGCGACGACGATGAGTCGTTTACCGTCGCTTGCCAAGGCAAATCCCAGATCGCAGTAGCTGGTTCGCACGGAAAATTGAATCTCCGGCAAGCGCGTTCCATGCCACCGCACCATGGGAGAGTCGGCATAGAAATTCCGAAAACACGTATCGATCTCATTCGGTGTTGACTGCTTTTTCAAATTCACATACACCGTAGAAAAAATTCCCCGCGGAATCGGCAGCAGATGCGGCGTAAAAATAATGTCCTGCGCTTTCAATCCAAGTTGCTCCAATAATTCCCCGGTATGCCGGTGGTTGAAGACGGAGTACGCTGATAGATTGTCGGCCGCATGCATAAAATGCGTTTTTGCGGTCGGCGTCTTTCCGGCTCCGGATACCCCTGATTTCGAATCGCATACAATTCCGCGGTCCAGATCGATTCTCTTTTCGCGAACGAGGGGAGCCAGCGCCAGGATGACAGAGGTCGCATAGCATCCCGGATTGGCCACCAGCTTCGCCGTTGCA
>JAJXUS010000368.1 GCA_021782675.1 Acidobacteriota bacterium | reverse complement strand
GATCGAATGCGCCGGTGTGAGCGGAGTTTATCTGCACGGCTGGAAGGATTGGCCTGTCGAGGACATAGAGATTGAGGACGCCACAATCCGGCTGGTTCCGCCTGCTGGAAGAACGGGTGGCTACTACGACCTGCGGCCCGGAGACATTGCCGGCGGGGTCTACCCGCACACGATTGCCGGAATTTACTGCGAACAAGTCCGCAATCTGACGGTGCGGCGGGTAAGCGTCGACTGGGGCAACTCCGCGCCGGAATACTTTGGCCCGGCGTTAGAGGCCCATGACGTACAAAACTTGAAACTCGTAGATTTTCGTGGGCAAAATGCTCATCCTGGATCTGCGCCCGCGCAAGTGCTGGAGAACGTCACCCAGGCGCGATGACGAAGCTCACTAACTCCCGGCAACAAAGCGACGCTGTTAGCGCGTAGGGTTGGCCGCCGTGAATGGCGAACAGCAGGGCTTGGTGACGGGTTGGAATTCCATCAGTTCCACCCGCGTGTCGTCGGGATCGAATAAGTTGTATTGCCATTTCCCATCCAGCCCGATCTGCGGGCCGACGTGCTTCGCGGATAACCGATTCTCTCGCGTCAGCAGGGTGACGGTGGATTCCATATTCCGCACGCCCAGCGAAAAATGATTCATGACGCCGAGTTGGGCCTGCGGGATATTGCGCAGATTTGCGCTGCCCGCTCCGCGGTTTGCGAGCAACATGTACTCCAGCCAATCGGTTCCATTGGGCACCTGTTGCGAGACCCAATCCAGCCGGCCAGGTTTCTGTCCGCCGTACCAATACGGCCGAAATCCCAGAACCTTGCGGTAGAACTGATCCTCCGCGAACCGGCTCTGCACGAGAAAACCCACGTGAATCATGTGGCTGCTCAGTAGGTCCGGCGTGACTTTGGGACGGGTATTTGCGGGTGGTGGCTGCACGAACTGCACCTCGTTCCCTTCCGGATCTTTCAGCGAGAACCATACGCTGCGGTCGGAACCCTGATGCAGGTGGTCGGTAACCGGAACACCCTGCGCCAGCAGATATTTCCGCATAGCGTCGGCTGAAGCTGTCTCCCATCCGACGTGAGCCAGCCGGCTATTGGAAGAATCCCCAGGCGGCAGCGGAAGCACCTCAACAAACTGAACAGGGCTGAAGTAGTAGCGGACACCCCTTGGATCTTCAGGGTCAGACATCTTCGTGGCGCCCAGGTCATGCGCGTAAAAATGCTCGGCGCCGGCGGCGTCCGTCGTATAGACCGCCATGTGCGAGATGCCTGTGATCGCCGGTCGCGCGGGCCCAGTAGCGCCGAGGACTGAAGAACTTACGGCCATAAGCCAAATGATTGCTTGAATGCAATGCAGGCGCATGCAGCTCCTTACGCGCAACCAGGGTTTCCGGGCGAAGACGACCCAATCGCCGTTCCCGACAGTGTACGGGAAAACGATGGGTCGCTAACGCCGTGTTTGCCCCGGAGCTCGCGGGTCAGCGCTGCTCACTTGCTTGCGCGGGCATTGTATGGATGTAGGCGATCAAGGCCCGCATGTCCGTCGCACTGAAGTTTGTCAGCGGCATTCCGCCGCGCTGCATGGCTCGGGAGTGATGCCGCAGAAGCTGCTCCAGGGTTGCCGACGGCAGGATCGAGGCTGTTCCAGCAAGCCCGGGCGCTGCAACCGTCCCACCCACTCCCCCAACCCCGTGACACGTACTGCAACGGCTGACCTCGAATATCTCCTTTCCGCGAAGCGCTTCGGGGCTGAGCGCCACCACTTGTTGCCGCGCTGCGCTGGCCCCGGCAGCGCGAGGACTGGACGCCCGTGTCGCAGGTTCGGCCGCTGCTGCGGGCATACCGGGATTGTTAAGACTGCTGAGATACGTACTAAGCTGTTCCGTCTGACGGTCGGTCAGATTAAAGCTTGGCATACCGCCGTCGCGCATTCCCTTGTTGGGATGATGCAGGAGATAGCCCAACTGAGCACCGGGAAACTTTTTCGTCACACCGACCAGGGATGGAGCGAACTGCGTGCCGTGAGCGTCTTGCCCGTGGCAGGCGGCGCATCCGTTGCTCACAAACAGTTGACGGCCGGGGGACGGTTCCGCCCGCGTGGCCGTGGCCGCCGTCACGCCGCCGCTCGTGGCGCTCGCCATCATCGACGCTTTGGCGATGACAGCCGCAGGGGTTGGCGCAATCGGGCTGCCAGCCGGGGCCGACGCAGCCGACGCCGCAGCAACTGGCGGCGGGGCTGGAGCGGAAACGGGAGTCACCGAACGTGGGGCCAGCGAGCGCAGATACGCGACCAGCTCCGTCAATTGTTGTTGCGGTCCCGAAAACGGCGCCATGCCTCCAGCCCGCATCTTTGGTGTCGGCAGCTGCAGCAACGCGGCGAGCTGGGTGTCGGAAAGCTGATCGACGAGCGGAGCCAGCGCTGGTGCCCGACCGCCCGATGCATTCTGCCCGTGGCATGCAAAACAGGCGTGTGATTGAAACAGGTTTCGGCCAGCAGCAATCGCAGCCGTCTGTTGCGGCGAAGCAACCTGCCCTGCCGAACTCTTAACCGGCGTCATTACCGCAGGGGCGGGCTGTGCTGCCGCTCTGTGAATCGTGACTCCCGGAACGGGCGATCCGTGGGTGGCGTGTACATTCGCCGCGCTGGTCCCCAGAGCGCCAAGATAAGCCAGGAGTGCCGACATATCTGACGCATCCAGATCGACAGCGGGCATTCCCCCGGCCCGCATCTGTGCGTTGGGGTTGTGGAGCAGGGCGACTAAATGGTCGGCGGGAATCCGAGCGGTGATGCCGACCAGTGAGGGCGCCGCGGCCGTTCCCGTACCGTCCGGCCCGTGGCATCCTGAGCATCCGTTATCTTGAAACAGCCCTTTTCCCTGCGCAACTCGAGGGTCTACCGGCCCAGTGGCAGCGGCCGAGGCGAGGATTGCGTTTGCCGGGGGCGCTGCCAGTTCCGGTTGAAATGGCGCTTCGCTGTAGGCCTTTTCTTCGGCCTGCTGGCGGGCCAGTTGTGCGGCAATTGCAGGGTCGCGCATGTCATCCAGGTGGCTGCGAATCCCCAGATACATCGTTCCCGTCAGCAGGATGGCAACGCTCAATACCGGGATGGGGCGGCGCCACGGACGGCGCTCAAGCCCGCGATCGAGAAACGGCAGCAGAAAAAACAGTAGCGCCAGCACTCCCGGCACAACAACGATCGCGAAGACAACCTCCGGGCCCTCCCAGAATTTGAGCCATTCAAACATGGG
>JAJXUS010000367.1 GCA_021782675.1 Acidobacteriota bacterium | reverse complement strand
CAGTGTGTACCGGGACAAACGGTTTGTCCTTGCGCGGGGAATGCAGGTGGATCGCCTTGGCGATCAGCTCTTTTCCCGTACCGCTCTCGCCCTGGATGAGCACGGTTGAGCGGCTGGGCGCCACCTGGCCCACCAGCTCCAGCACGGTCTGCATGCCGTCGCTCTTGCCGATGATGTTTTCGAAGCTGTATCGCTGTTTCAGCGCGCGCTTCAGGTGGATATTCTCAGTCTCGGCGCGATGCTGGCCGATGGCTGAGCGCAAATCTGCCAGCAGCTTTTCATTCTCCCACGGCTTCTGGACGAAGTTGCTGGCGCCGAGGCGCATGGCCTCGACGACATTCTGGACTGTCCCGTAAGCGGTGATCATGACCACCGGCAGGTTGGCATGACGGGCGCGAATGGTCTGCAAAATCTCAAACCCACCTTGCCCCGGCAGTGCGAGATCGAGCAGCACCAGATCGAAGGTGCCGGACTCGAGCGTCGTCAGCCCCTGTTCGCCGTCGGGCGCCGTGGTCACGCTGAAGCCTTCCATCTCGAGCAGCAGCTCCAGGGATTCGCGGATCGCTGACTCGTCATCGATGATGAGGACGCGCGGGCGGGCCGCGCCATTTTCCGATGCAATCGCTCGATGAGCAGTGACCGGCTCAGACATGAACGGGCTTCCTTAGCATTGGGAACTCCAGTTGGAAGGTGGTGCCACTGCCAATTGAGCTGTCGACCTGGATCTTGCCGGCATGTTCCTGAATAATGCCGTAGCTGATCGAGAGTCCAAGGCCCGTGCCGCGGCGCCGGCCTTCAGCGGGAGAATTCTTGGTCGTGAAAAACGGATCGTAGATACGCCGCAGGTGCTCCGCGGCAATGCCGGAGCCAGTGTCACTCACCACCACGCCTACGTGACCATTGCCATGGGTGGAGACGCGCAGCACGCCGCCCCCGGTCATGGCGTCTTTGGCGTTCAGGAACAGATTGAGAAACACCTGCTGCAGCTTGCCGGTATTGCCGAGAATCTCCGGCAGATCGCTCTGCAGGTTCAGGTCAACTTCGATTTTTGCTGTGCGAAATTGATGATCGAGCAGCGCCAGCGTCTCCTCAAGCACACGATTTACGTTGATCGGTTTGAACTCGATGGAGCTGGTGCGGGAGAAGTTGAGCAGACTGTTGACGATCTCCGAAGCGCGGAAGGTCTGCTGCGTAATCTTATCCAGCAGCAGGCCGACGCGATCATCTCCGCGGACTTGTTTGGCCAGCATTTGCGTGTATGAGGAGATGACGGCCAGTGGCGTGTTAACCTCATGCGCCACACCGGCGGCCAGCAAGCCGATGGAGGACAGCTTGTCTGCCTGGACAAGCTGGTTTTCCAATTGCACGCGCTCCGTAATGTCATCGACAAGAATGATGCGCCCGACGGCGACAAAATCCTTGTCGAGTAGCGGGGCGACGGTAATGTTGGCGGTGCGCATTTCGCCGGAGCGGGCTGCCAGTTGAAACTTGTACAGATTGTGCACGCCGGGCTCGCTCTTTACGCGGTCGTACTCCACCATAAAGTCGGGCGGAAAGAGCCGTGCCAGCGGTGCGCCCAGCGCCTCCGACCGGGGCACGGCGTACATGGCTTCCATCTGCGCGTTCCAGCTGTCGATGCGGTCTTCCAGGTCAACGGCCAGAATTCCGATGTTGATCGATTCGACGATATTTTCGTTGAACTCTTTCAACTGTTCGTACGCGCCGATCCGCTCTTCCAGTCGCGCGTACAACTGTGCGTTCTGGATTGCGATGCCGAAGTAGCTGGCCAGGGTCTCCAGCAGCTCTACGTCTTCGCTGGAAAGAAAATCGCCGCGCGTCGTGCGGCCCAACCCCAGCACGGCGATGGTGCGCTGCTGTACCCGGCAAGGCAGATAGTAGTTCAAATCAAGCTGCTGCACCGCTTCCTGCTCCCGATTTGTCAGGTGGGGCGCGTGGCGGGTGCTCTCAAAAAAGATGTGGGAGCCATCCAGTGCTCCGTCAAAGCGTAGAAACGATGTATCCAGAGTCTCCGCTGTCCCTCGCATCGCCACCGGAATGCCATGACTTGCGGCCAGCGTGAAGTGATCGCGGCGGGTGTTTCCGTCGTCAAGAAACACGCCGACCCGCGCCACCTGTAGAATGCGCGGCAGCCGATCCACCAGCTCGCTGACCAGCGCGTTCAGATCGGTCTGCGCGTTCAGGCTGCGGGCAAATTCCATCAGCGTGGCGCGGGAGTCGAGCCGCTTGCGGTCAAAGACACGGTCCACGCGATCCTGAATGGCGCGCTTCATGGGGTCAAAGACCAGGGCCGCAATGATGATGGCCGCTGCCAGTCCCCAGCCTCCGGCCGCGGGCAGCCGCGCATGCACCACTTCGCCCGCAAAGGCAACAGCTCCGAAATAGAGCGCTACTAACGCCGCGGTTGCCAGCGTGTAGGTCACGCCACGCTTGAAGATCAGATCCACGTCCATCAGCCGATAGCGAACGATGGCATAACTGAACGTGAGCGGCAAAAACACCAGGCACAGGATGCCGGCCTGTCCCAGCAGGACATTGGCCGCCGGACCCATCACCAGATAGGGAACCGCATAGAGCAGCGTGAACGGAATGACGGCCAGAAAGGCGCCGCGCGTCAGCCACTTCAACTGTTGCCGCGTCAGAGGATTGTCGGCCCGGCGATAGTTGACGTAGAAGACCAGCGCCGCTCCCACGTAGTACAGCGCCATGTAACCAAGTGCAATCTGGTCCAACCGATGCTGCAGCAGCTCCGTGGCCGACCATGTGCGGATGGCGGCCGCATACAGGCCGAGAATCGCCGCTCCAGGAAGGTACAGCAGCCAGGCCACCCGCCGCCGCCGTAACGCCGGCTCCGGAAAGGTGAGCGCAAAGTGCAGGAAAAGCGCGGGCTGAACGGCCCCGGCAACAATATTGCCCCAGAAGATGAGCCAATCGAAGAGATTCAGCTTTCCCGTGTAATTGAACGAGTAAAGGACGAAGGATGCTAGGCAGAAGATATAGAAATGAACCGAGCGTGGCGCGGTCCAACGTCGGAACAAGATGTAGAGGCCGATCAACAGGTAGACCAGCGCGATCAAGCGCAAGCCGACATTGATATCCCGATCCTCGGGCACCAGGATCACTGGAATCTCGAGGCGAACGCCTGCACGGGTGACGGAGTAGGTAGCCTTACTCCAGATACCGGTCGTAAACAGTTGCCGTGTATACGAAGCAACCCGCGCTGTGCGATG
>JAJXUS010000366.1 GCA_021782675.1 Acidobacteriota bacterium | reverse complement strand
CGAGCTGGTCGCGCATCTCGGTGCTGAACAAGAAGCTGGACGGATTTGACCCGCAACACCACGCCGACCCGGTCTGCGGGCAGGTGGACTGGCAGCGGGAGCCGATGAAGGCTGTCTTTCATCCGGCTGGGCGCGAGGGGGCAGGTTTTGCGATTGTGCCGGGCTCAGCCGTGCTGATCGAGGACTCGGCCGACGATGCCGAGCAGGCCGACAGCGGCGACAAGGAGGCCGCGCCAGCCGCAAAATGACGTGCAAGAGACGCGGGCTTGCCCGGGGAGGCACAATAGATGTCAGGCAGTAGAAGTCCCACCCTGGAGCAAGTGGATGGACAAGAGCCCCAAGCGCCGGCCATCGGAGCCGGAGCAGATCGACAACCACGCCGAACCGCGGCGCAATCGCAAGCCGAACGAGCGCGAGCAGGCGATTCTGGAGTATCTGCGCATCAACCCACGCGCCACCTATGCGGCGCTGCAGGTGGCCACCGGGCTGAAATCGCATGAGGTGGAGTGGGCGCTGAAGGCGATGACGCGCAAGAAGTGGATCGAGGACGGATTTCGCGTCTCGCCTACCGCGCTCGGATTTCCGGAGCGATATCGCGTGGACATCTGGGTGATTCCGCTGAAGTTGCGCGAGGGGATCGGGGGCCGCGCGCAGGATCTGGACGCCTCCGGACAGCGCCTGGTGGTCGACTCGCAGAAGCGGCTCGGGCGCTACATCATGGAGACGCTGGCCAAGGACGCTCCGTTTCGCGATCGCGTGCTGGTTGAGGAGGTACATATTCTGCTGGGCGGGCCTGCGGATATGTCGGCTACCGTGCGAGCACGCGACAACGACGCCATGCTGGAGTTTGTCGTGAGCGGGCTGAGAATCTGCGAGGGAATTCAGCAGACGACTACCTGCCTGATGCAGTGGTCTCACCCCGACATCCGGCTATAAACAGGATTGAACCGGGCCGGACGGCAAGCTTTTCAGTGAAAGTCGGGGAACTGGTAAAACGAGAGAATAAGAATCAGAACTTCAGTAGATTTTGTGCTGCGAAAAAATAAATTCGGCGCAAATTCTTAAAATTTCCCGATGGGTGGATGGAGACTGGGTTCACAGAGGCCGTCCTGACCTGCCAGCAGGCAGGAACGACCTGGGCATAAGCGACTGCAGCCGCCCCATGGGGAGGTCAGGACGAAATCTCTCGCGAGCAGGCGAGGCTTGTTTCGGTCCGCGGGTAGCTCGAGTTGCTTGATGGCCAGAACACACAAACGGGAAAATCGCGACCGGAGACGAAGGGGGGGCCCTTACGGCTCCGGCTTTTTTCAGGTGCGATACGGGGTTGGTGCCGGCGTGTCCGGACCACTGCGGGCAGCAGGCACGGGGAGAAACAGCCCTGACCACTGCGCCGCCGGCGCCTTCGAAGATCCATAAAATGAATAAAATAAAGACTAATACAAAGGGCGTTCGTGGTCTGCTGTGGAGCGTCTGCGTTTTCGTTTACCGGTAGCATCCACATGCATGTTCCAGAGTACCCAGAGCAGAAAAGCATCAATCGGGATGAGCAGGGCGATGATGAAAGACCTGAGTACGACGGTTTCCACGAGGAATCCTCCGGCCGTATCCTGGGCGGCTCCGGAGCGGGAGCCAGCCAGTGGAAAAGCGGCTGAGTCCTTCAGAACCCCGAATCGGTAAGGAAACTCTTGCCACAATATAAAAGCTTTGCAAGGGTGCGGCGCCGCGGGGGCGGCAGACGCCTTGACACCGGGACGGGGGCGCGTATCTTATCTTCCTAGGCATTCTTTCGGTTTTGCAGCGTATCTGAGGGCGTTCGCAGGCGGGCGCAAAGGCTCGGGCCGGGGCACGAATGGGTGCTGTGTCGAACAGGAAGCAGACGGCAGAGGGGACTGACCGCCGGGATATCTCTGGCTGACCCGTATGGGGCCTGGGCTGGGCGGATCGACTCCTACGCCAGAGCCGCGTCGTGCCAGACCTGCGGCCGGTCCATTTCCGGTAGACAAAATTGGACAAAAGCAGGTGCCGGCAGAGTCCGGGATCTGTGTCCGCTGGCAAAACTCCCATCCGGCGGGCGGTAAAGGACGAGTGTGGCGACGAGTGTGGCTTTCTTTCTGGCGGCACCGGCGGGTGGTGGCAACGCGTTGATGACGTTCCTGCCGCTGGCGCTGATCCCGGTGCTCTATCTACTGATGATCCGGCCGCAACAAAAGCGGCAAAAACAGTGGCAGCAGATGTTGTCCTCGATCAAAAGCGGCGATCGGATCACTACGGCGGGCGGCATCCGGGGCGTGATTCTCTCGCTCAAGGACGATGCGGTCATCATCCGCGTTGCGCCGGACAATTTAAAGCTGGAAGTGGCCAAGAATGCGATCGCTTCGGTGACGCAGGACTCGAAACAGGACTCCAATTAACGGGGCCCGAGGGCGCGCCCGCATAGTTTGCACGGAAGAGAAACGGACTGATGAAAAATCTCAAGAACAAGGTAGCCCTGATCCTGGCCGTACTGGTGGTGTTTGCCTACGGCATCATTGGCATTCCGAAGGGCGTTGACGGCAAGTCGCTGCTGAATGCGATCAGCAGCCGCATTCATCTGGGCCTGGATCTGCAGGGTGGCGTACACCTGATCCTGCAGGTGGAAGTGAAAGAAGCGGTGAACGCGGACACCGACAACACGGTGGCCCGCCTGCAGCAGGATCTGCGTGGGGCCAATCTGGCCTTTACGCAGGTCTACAAGCCGCAGCCGCTCACCCGCGATCTGGCGGGCAAGTACACGGGACGGCCCGAACTGGTGGAGATCGACGGTGTGGCGCAGGCCAACTCGAACGCGGTCCGCTCCATTCTCGAGTCGAAGTACGGCTCCGAGTACGACATTGCCGGCGGCACCGACACGCCGTTTACCCTGACCATGAAGCCGCTGGTTCTGCAGGCTCTGGAGCAGAAGACGGTGGAGCAGGCCATCGAGACGATCAACGATCGTGTGAACTCGCTGGGTGTGAGCGAACCGAAGGTGGCTCCCTACAGCCTGGGCGCAAATCAGATTCTGGTCGAGTTGCCGGGCGTAAGCGACCTTGAGCGCGTCAAGCAGATCATCAACTCGACGGCGCGCCTGGAGATTCACTCCGTGGTGGGTGGACCGTATCCGGATGAGGCCAGTGCAACGGCTTCGCTCGGTGGCACGGTGTCGCCCGATGTGATGCTGGCGCACTCGACCAGCGTGAGCTCGACCGGCACGGCTACCGACCAGGTGT
>JAJXUS010000365.1 GCA_021782675.1 Acidobacteriota bacterium | reverse complement strand
TGAATTGATCCAGCTCCTGCCGGGACTCGCTTTCGGTCGGCTCAATCATCAGCGCTCCGGGAACGATCATCGGAAACGACGTGGTGTACGGATGAAAGCCATAGTCGATCAGGCGCTTGGCGATGTCGCCGGTCTTGACTCCGTTGCGGGTCTGGCGCCGGTCGCTGAAGACCGCCTCATGCAGCGTCGGCGTTTTATACGGCAGCTCGTAGACATCCTCCAGCTTTTTGCGGATGTAGTTCGCGTTCAGCACGGCGTCTTCGGTGGTCTGCCGCAGGCCATCGGGCCCGTTGGCCAGAATATACGCCAGCGCGCGCACGAACATGCCGTAGTTGCCGTAGAACATGCGCACCCGGCCAATGGTCTGCGGGCAGTCGTACTCGAAGCGCAGCGTGCCGTCTGCACTTTCCCGCAGCACCGGAGCCGGCAGAAACGGCGCAAGAATTGCCTTGCACGCGACCGGACCGGAACCGGGACCGCCGCCGCCATGGGGCGTCGAAAACGTCTTATGCAGATTCAGATGCATCACGTCCACGCCAAAGTCGCCGGGCCGCGTTTTGCCAACCAGGGCATTCATGTTGGCCCCGTCCATGTAAAGCAGCGCGCCCTTGGCGTGCAGAATGTCGGCGATGCGATGAATCTCCGCCTCGAACACGCCAATCGTGGAGGGATTGGTCAGCATCAGGGCCGCCGTCTCCTCATCCACCAGCCGTTCCAACTCCGCCAGATCCACCATGCCCTGCGCGTTGGACTTCAGGTTCTGTACTTCATAGCCGCACACCGCAGCCGTTGCGGGATTGGTGCCATGGGCGGAGTCGGGAATGAGAATCTTGCGGCGCGGATTGCCTTTCGACTCGTGGTACGCGCGGATCAGCAGGATGCCGGTGAACTCGCCATGCGCGCCCGCCGCGGGCTGCAGCGTGATGGCGTCCATGCCGGTGATCTCTTTCAGGCAGTCCTGCAGCGTCCACATGACGCGCATCGCGCCCTGCGACAGCGCTTCCGGTTGGTACGGATGCGCGTCGGCAATGCCGCCCAGGCGCGCGACAAACTCGTTCACGCGGGGGTTGTACTTCATGGTGCAGCTTCCCAGCGGGTACATGCCCAGGTCAATCGCGTAGTTCCACGTGGAGAGCCGCGTGAAGTGGCGGATCACCTCAATCTCGCTCACCTCCGGCAGCAAGCCGCAATCCTGCCGCACGGCCTCGCCCAAAAGAGCCGCCGCGTCCACTGCGGGGACATCGAGCGCCGGCAGCCGATAGGCACGCTTGCCCGGCGAGGACTTCTCGAAGATCAGCCCCTCATTCTGGCTGATGTGGGCGGAGACGCGCGAGCGCGTTCCGACGAACGGCGTCGCTGCCGGCGGCGCAGGCGTTTCTGTCATTTTGCTTTCCGTGGCCATCGTTGCTCTCAAAACTTTCTCAGGCGTATGCCAGTGAACCCGTACGTGTCGCGGATGGTTCTTCCTGCGCGACGGCCGCGGCCCGGTCGATCTCTTCGCGCGAGTTCTGTTCGGTCGCACACCACAGCGAGGCGTGGCCCAGCTCCGGATACCAGCGCGACAGCGGCAGGCCGCCAATCACTTTATGCTCCAGCAGCCGCGCGTTGAGCGCCTCCGGCATCTCGCGCGTCTCCAGCACAAACTCATTGAAGCGTGGGGAGCGCTCAAAGAGAATCCGGCTGCCCGGCGTGGCCGCCAGTGCCGACGCGGCGTAGTGCGCCTTTGCCAGGTTCTGCTCAGCCAGTTCGCGCATCCCGGCGCGGCCGTAGATGGTGAGATAAATGCACGTCATCAGCGCGACCAGCGCCTGGTTCGTGCAGATGTTCGAGGTCGCCTTTTCCCGGCGGATATGCTGCTCGCGGGTAGACAGCGTCAGCACAAACCCGCGGCGGCCCTTTTTATCGACCGCTGCGCCGGTCAAGCGGCCGGGCATCTGGCGGATGAACTTCTCCTTCGCCGCCAGCACACCGCAGTACGGACCACCATAACTAACGGCCACGCCGAAGGACTGTGCTTCCAGTGAAACGATATCGGCTTCCACCGGCGGCCGCACGATGCCGAGCGACAGCGCCTCCGCAATGGAGACGATCAGCAGCGCGCCTTTCGAGTGCGCCAGGTCCGCAATTGCAGCCACGTCTTCAATCACGCCAAAGAAGTTGGGTGACTGGATCAGCACGCAGGCGGTGTCGGCGGTAATCGCGGCTTCCAGCGCGCGCAGGTCCACGCGGCCGTCCGCGCCATAGGGAACCAGCGTCTGCGGCAGGCCCTGGTGCTGCGCGTAGGTGTGCAGCACCTCGCGGTACTCCGGATGCACGGTGTTGACGACACAGACGCCACCGCGGCCTGTGATGCGCGCCGCCATCATCACGGCTTCCGCCGCGCCGGTGGAGCCGTCGTACATGGACGCGTTGGCGATCTCCATGCCCGTCAGCTCGCAGACCATCGTCTGAAATTCAAAAATTGCCTGCAGCGTGCCCTGGGAAATCTCCGCCTGGTACGGCGTGTAGGAGGTGAGAAACTCGCCGCGCTGGATCAGCGCATCGATCACCACCGGGCGATAGTGCCGGTAGGCGCCGGCGCCCAGAAAGCTGGCGAAGCCATTGGCATTGCGCTCGGAGGCAGTGCGAAAAAACTCGACGATCTCCTGCTCGCCCATCTGGCGCGGAATGTTCAGGTCGCGCGTCAGGCGGTACTCCGCCGGAATGGTCGAAAACAGATCGCCGATGGAACCGGCGCCGATCTCCGCCAGCATGGCGGCGCGGTCCTCCGGAGATTTTGGCAAATAGCGCATGAAAAATTTCCTCTCCCGTCAGATTCCGCCCCGCTCAGGCAGTCTCTTCGGCAATAAACGCCTCATAGTCGGCCGCACTCAGCAGCGATGCAGCTTCGTCCGGCTTCGTCAGCTTCACCTTGATGATCCAGGCGTCGTGGGCGGCGGTGTTGATCTTCTCCGGGGCGCCGGTCAGCTCCGCATTCACGGCAGTCACGGTCCCTGTTACGGGGGAATACAGGTCCGAGACGGCCTTGACGGACTCCACACTGCCGAAGGTCTTGCCGGCTTCAACCGCATCGCCCACCTTGGGCGCATCGACAAACACAATGTCGCCGAGGGAGTTCTGCGCGTAGTCCGTGATGCCGATGGTTCCGGTCTCTCCGTCCAGTCGGATCCATTCGTGCTCGCGTGTGTACCGGTATTCCTTGGGATACGCCATCGGTTTTCAGGGCTCCTGTTCGTAACGTGAACTGCTTCTCGATT
>JAJXUS010000364.1 GCA_021782675.1 Acidobacteriota bacterium | reverse complement strand
ATCAACGACTGGCTCGGAGGGTCCTGCGGTCCCAAGCGGCATTTTCTTCTGCCCCACCCGGAGCTATACAACCTGGAGCTGGACCCGGCCGAAAGCTACGACGCTGCCGTTGACTATCCGGAGAAGGTAGAAGAACTGCAGCAGGCCGTTGAAGCGCTGATGCCGACATTTCCGGCCAATGTGCGCCGGGCGTATACGGAACTGAAAGCAGATCCCGGCAGCCCGTACACACCGGCTGCGGCGGCCACACGGCCGCCTGACCTGAAGGCGCCCGACTGGATTTATGTTCCGCCGTGGCGCCAGACGTAACGCCTGGGCGGTTGAACCGGGTTGTCGCTGGTCGAAACAAACCAACAGAAGGAAGGCATTCCGATGGATCGTCGCGAATTTGTGAAGACTGGAATTGCAGCAGGCGTTGTCGCCGCAACCGCCCACGCTGGTGCAAGACCGCATTCCGCCAAGCGGCCACCGAATGTTCTATACGTTTTCGACGACGAGCATCGTTTTCAATCCATGCCAGGCGAGCCGTTCTCCGATCCGGTCGCCGCGCCGAACCTGGATGCGTTTCGCAAGGCCAACTTCTCCATGGAGCGGTGCATATCAAACTACCCGCTCTGCTCTCCCTATCGCGGCATTCTTATGACCGGGCTTTGGCCGTACCAGAATGGCATCACGCACAACTGGCTGGAGCTCGGTACATCTTTCGAATCCATCGGAGATGCGTTTGACAAGGCCGGATACCGCACTGCCTATGTTGGAAAATGGCATCTCTCAGGGGTCATGTTCGACGCGGATTTTATTCCGCCAGGTCCACATCGCCAGGGCTTCCAGGATTGGCATGTATGGGCGCACGTCAACAAGCATATGAACTACAGCTACACTTTCGATCAAAACACGGGCGCGGTCATCCACCCCATGGGATATCAGGCGACATTGATGACCGACCAGGCGGTCAGAATCATCCATGAGGACCACGGCGATAAGCCGTGGATGATGATTGTCTCCTGGCATCCGCCGCATTTCCCGGTGAACGACGCTCCCGCGCAGGACGAAGCCTACTTTGCGGATAAGCCCGTAGCGCTGCGGCCAAACGTGGAGACGGGGCACGGGGAACATGGCGCAGTCACGTCCACCGAGACAATCAGCAAGTTTTACCAGGGATACTATGCGCACATCCGGGCCATCGATCGCGAGTTCGGAAGGTTGCTGAAAGCTCTCGACGATACCGGCCAGGCCGACAACACGATCGTCATCTTCACCTCTGACCACGGAGAGATGGCCGGATCGCACGGCCGAATGTATAAGCAGGTTCCATTTGAAGAATCTGTGCGCGTCCCATTCTTCGTTCGTTGTCCCGGGGTTACGCCAAAGGGTGGATCGTCCGATACGCTGTTCGCTTCCATCGATATCTACCGCACGGTCTGTGGTCTGGCCGGCGTTCCCGTTGGGCCGCAGATCAAGGGGAAGGACTACTCCGCAACTTTGCGGGGCGGCGTCACTCCCGAATCCGAGGTGGCTTTTCTGATGAACCAGGGCCGCACCACGCCGGGAAGCGCGGCCAGTGGGCAGCATGTCCCAGCGATCAGCCCTGGACATGCCAATGGCGGGGGGTACAGGCCGCCCGATTTCCGCGGCCTGCGTTCCAGAACCCACACCTACGCGGTCGCCAGCGACGGGCGGTGGTTGCTGTTCGATAACGTGAACGATCCCTACCAGAAGCACAACCTTATCGACGATCTCTCCCAGAAAGCGCGGACGGACCACTACAACACCCTCATCGAAGGCTGGTTGAAAGAGGCGAGCGATCCCTTCGACTTCCGGGCCTGCCTGACGCAGCGCTCCACCGCGCCGGCATAGCTCCCCGTCGAGCCCGCTCCGCGCCGGCGCGGCGGGCACATCGGATTACACATCGAGTGATCTCTGCCGGCGCTTTCGCCAAATGCCTCCAATAAGTGGCTCAGGAGCGATTTTCTGATTCCCAGCCATCGCTTCCAGCCGCTTTGCCGTCGTCTTCGCGATCACCGAGCCTCATCCAAAGATATATTGGGGGCATGCATGGCACCCGCCGCTCGCTGCTCGCTGACGGTTTCCTGGTTGGGATCGGATATACGCTGGCAGGCGCTCTTCCATCGCAGGCATGGGGATTTCGCGACGTCGCGACCGCCGCTATGCGCACCGTTGCGCGCCCGTCGGACGCGCAGCTTGCCTGGCAGGACCTGGAGCTGGGCATGTTTGTGCACCTCGGCCCGCAAACCTGGCAGGGCACGCAGGTGGACAACAACAACACGCCGGCCAGTGCCATCAATCCCAAAGATCTCGACACCGATCAGTGGGCGCAGACCGCCGTCAGCCTGGGGGCCAAGTACATTGTTTTCGTCGCCAAGCATGAGGGCGGCTTTTGCATGTGGCCCACGACGACCACGGAGTATTGCATCCGCAACTCACCCTGGCGCGACGGACGCGGTGACGTTTTGGGCGACATCGCAAAGTCGTGCCAACGGTATGGACTCAAACTGGGCGTCTATGTCTCCCCGCGCGACAATCATCATGGCGCCGGGGTGGGTGGCGTCTGCAAAACACCGGCGCAGCAGGCACGCTATAACGCCCTCTATCGCAAGCAGCTCACTGAAGTCTTCAGCAGCTACGGCCCGCTGGTGGAGATATGGTTCGATGGTTCGACCGTGACGCCGGTCGGCGATCTGCTGCGCAAGTATCAGCCCGACGCCGTCATCTTTCAGGGGCCGAATGCGACCATTCGCTGGGTAGGCAATGAGAATGGATTTGCGCCCTATCCATGCTGGAACGGAATCCACGCGGCCGAGGCAAAGTCCGGCACCGCGACGGCGCTGGATGGCGACCCGAACGGCAGTGTCTGGATGCCGAACGAGGCCGATGTCTCCATTCGCCGGCCGGACTGGTTCTGGAATCCGCACAACGCCGGCAAGGTGCTCACGCAGGACCAGTTGCTGTCGGTGTACTACCGTTCCGTGGGCCGCGGTGCGCAGTTGCTCCTCAATATTCCCGCAAACACCGACGGCCTGCTGCCTGAACCCGATAGGAAGGCTGCTGCGGCCTTTGGGCAGGAGATTCGGCGGAGATTTTCTCACCCCGTCGCAGCCACCAGTGGAACGGGGGAGCAGGTGACGCTGCCGCTGCCCCAGCCCACGCGGATCGATACCGTCATCCTGCGGGAAGACACGCGCCATGGCGAGCGCATCCGGGAGTATCGCCTGGAGGGCAAGCGCGGCGGCAACTGGCGCAC
>JAJXUS010000363.1 GCA_021782675.1 Acidobacteriota bacterium | reverse complement strand
GCCGTGCAGCAGGGTATTGCGGACGTGACGGGGTTGAGGGCCGACATTCGCTGGCCGAACGACCTGTTGCTGGGCAGCCGGAAATTCTGCGGAATCCTTACCGAGATGAATGCGGAAGCGACGCAGGTGCGGTATGCCGTCACGGGGATTGGAATCAACGTGAATCACACGATGTTCCCAGAGGAGCTGCAGTGGGTCGCAACTTCATTGTGCGTGGAGTCCGGGCGGGAGCAGGATCGCACGGCGGTGGCCTCTGCCATTTTGCGCGCGCTGGATACGGAGCTGCGGGATCTGATGCAGGCAGACACCATCGCGCTGGCGACCGCGTCGCTGCTGGCGCGTTTTGAAGAGCGATCCACCTGGGCGCGGGGCAAGCGCGTATCTGTCGATGAGGCTGGAGGATACACTGGCGTCACGGCCGGCCTGGATGCGCGTGGATTTCTGCGCGTCGATACCGGGACGGAGATGCGGACCGTGCTGTCCGGCGGCGTGCGCGAGCTTGCGCCTGGAGTGTAAAGAATGCTGCTGGTGTTGAACGTCAACAATACGAATACCGTGATCGCCCTCTATTCCATGACGGCGGGCCGCACGGGACCGCTGCGCCGGACATGGCGCATCAGCACCAAGCAGACGCAGACCGCCGATGAATACGGAATTCTTGTGCGAAGCCTGCTGGAGACCGAAAACGTTCCGATTGCAGAGATCGCCGGCGTGGTGATCGCATCGGTGGTTCCTCCCATTGACTGGATTCTCCGCCAATTCTGCGAGCGGTATCTGCAGCACAAGCCAGTGTTTATTGAGCCAGGAGTGAAGACGGGATTGCCGATCCTTACGGATAATCCGGGAGAAGTGGGCGCGGATCGCGTGGCGAATTGTGTCGGCGCCTACCAGCAGTACGGCGGCCCGTGCATTGTGGTGGATTTCGGCACGGCGACCAACTTCGATGTGGTCAGCGCCAGAGGGGAATTTCTTGGGGGCGCGATTTCGCCGGGCCTGAATGTCTCCGCCGAAGCGCTGTTTGCTCGCGCGGCGCGGCTGCCAAGAATCGAGATTAAGCGGCCGGCAAAGGTGATTGGCACCAACACGGTCGACAATCTGCAGATTGGCTTGTACTACGGCCACGTGGCGCTGGTGGATGGAATTCTGGAGCGCATGATCGCCGAGCTGGGCGCGGCGACGAAGTGCGTGGCCACCGGAGGGCTGGCGCATCTGATTGCCGGAGATTCGCGGTATATCTCTGAAGTGAACGAGACGCTGACGCTGGATGGCTTGCGGCTCATCTATGAGCGTGACACTGCGACGAACAGCAAGCGCCCGGGCCGCCGTCCGGCCGCCCGTCAGGTATAGGCGAAGTTTTGCGCAATTACTTCAACTACTACACCGAGATTGAGGAACATTTTCAACGCCGCCGCGGGACGCTGCTAATGCTGTCTACGCTGGACTGGGCATTGATTTCGGCCTGGCAGGAGGCGGGGTATCCGCTGGAGGGGGTGCTGGCGGGTATCGATGCAGCGTTCGACAGGTATGAGGCGCGGCAAAAGCGGGCGGCGGCGCGGCGCATCAACGGGCTGGCCTATTGTGCGCAGGCGGTGACTCAGGCGGTGGAAGCCATGCACGAGGCTGCGGTGGGCGCCGGGGCGCCGGGCAAGCCGGCGCGCGAGACAGGATTTGAACCGGCGCGCATTGCGCAGTACCTGCGAACCGTGGCTGCAGAGTTGGAGGCGTGCACCAGGCTGGTCGCCCTGCAGGCTCCGCTGCAAGCGGCGGCTGCACGCATGCGCGAGCTGGCCACCGAAGCGGAAGCGGAGACTGCCGGAGTGGAGGCGCTGGAGCAGCATCTTTTATCGCTGGAGGACCAGATCTTCGCCGCCATGCAGGCGGCCGTTCCCGCCGAGGAGTTTGCCGCGCTGCGCAGCCAGGCGGCGCGGGAGCTGGCCCCTCATCGCAGCAAGATGCAGGCGGTCCAGATCCGGCAGATTGAGCAGCAGTTTCTGCGGCGTTCGATGTTTCAGCGATACGCGATTCCGCGCCTGAGCCTGTTTTATATGCCACCCGCATGAAACTTACCATCGACAAGCTGATTTATGGCGGGCAGGGGCTCGCCACGCTTCCGGCAGAGGCTGGCGAGCGCGCAGGCATGCGGGCCTTTGTTCCGTTTACGCTGCCGGGTGAAGTGGTCGAGGCGGAGATTGCCGCCGTCCATCGCGGATATTGTGACGCACACCTTACGCGCGTGCTGGAAGCTTCTCCGGCGCGAGTGGCTGCGCCGTGCCCGTGGTTTGGTCCGTGCGGCGGCTGCCAGTTGCAGCACGCGGAGTATGCGCTGCAGGTAGAGAGCAAGTGCGCCGTGCTGGAGGAGGCGCTGCGGCGCGCAGGGGTGCGGGAGCTGCCGGAGATTGCTGTACTGACGGGCGCGCCGTTTGGCTACCGCAATCGCGTGCGCGTGGTGGTGCAGACGCGGCCACACGCCGCCGTCGGATACCGCCGCGCAAAATCGCATGAGATTCTGGCGATCGATGCGTGCCCGATTGCGCATCCGCGCATCAGTGCCTGCGTGCGTCAGTTGGCTGCGATGGCGCCGGCCGGAAAGTTGCCGCCGGAGCTGGTCGAGGTTGAGACCTTTGTCAATCACGATGCCTCGGCGATGATTCTGGCGCTGCAGGCAAATCCTCTACCAGGTAATGCTCGTCTGGCGTTCGAGACGTTTCTTTCACCGCTTGCGGATGCGCTGCCTGCATTGCAGGGGGCGACGGTGTTTCCGGTGGGAGAAAGCATTGGGCGCGAACCGATGCTGCAATGGGGGCGCCCGGAGCTGCGATATCGCGTGGATGGCCGCGAACTTCGGGTGAGCGCGGGATCGTTCTTTCAGGTGAACGGGACACTGCTCGATGCCTTTGTTCGCGCTGTGACGGAGGGCCGCAGCGGAGCGCTGGCATGGGATCTCTATGCCGGCGTGGGTCTGTTTTCCATGGCGCTGGCGGAGAAGTTTGCGCGTGTGGAGGCGGTAGAGGGCAGTTCTGTGGCGTTTGCGGATCTGCGCACGAATCTGCAGGGGCATGCCGCATGCGCCCATCATGCGGCCACGTTGGACTTTCTTCGCAAGAATGTGAAAAACGCCGCGCGACGCAGACCAGATCTAATCTTGCTCGACCCACCGCGCGCCGGACTGGGCGGCGCAGTGTGCCGTCTGCTTGCCCAAATCGGGCCGCCGTCGATCGTCTATGTCTCCTGCGATCCGGCGACGCTGGCACGCGATTTGAAGG
>JAJXUS010000362.1 GCA_021782675.1 Acidobacteriota bacterium | reverse complement strand
GTTCGAGATAGCAGCCGCGGATTCCCGTGCACTGTTTAGACGGAAGTTCTTCCCGCCAGATGTAGTGATTGCTCTGTAGATCATGGGGTTGAAGCATTTTGTGCTGTCGGGTGTGTGGCTACACCGTGATGGATTGCAGCAACTGCAGCGCCCGCTGTTGAACAGGATTCGCCAGGGTTGTCATGGGGAATGTCGAACCGCTGCGCTGGCCGATGCGTGTCTCGCAGGTGTTACGCACGATAGTGGAGAGTTCATGCAGCAATGTGCGAAAGCTGTGCACCGGTGAGCCATCTTTGAGTGTGCGGCGGGTGACTTTCTCAAGCGCTGCCCCGGAGCGCCCGGCGGCGGCGACCGGATCGCGATGCGCCTTGCGTTTGAGATCCTCGTCGGAAAACAGCAACTCGCGCCAGGCCTCACGCATGTGCCATTCGACGTAGTAGGCGAGCATGCACACAAAGATATGTGCACGCACGCGGCTCTCCAGATGATGGTGGATCGGGCGGATGTGCAGATCGATGCTTTTCATTGAGCGGAACGCACGCTCTACCTCAGCCAGTGCTTTGTAACCGCGCACCGCTTCGGCCGAGTCCATCTGCTGCGCCGGGACGCTGGTGCGGATCACGTAGAGCCCATCGAG
The DNA here is from genome assembly GCA_021782675.1 of Acidobacteriota bacterium. Taxonomy (GTDB): domain Bacteria; phylum Acidobacteriota; class Terriglobia; order Terriglobales; family Acidobacteriaceae; genus JAKAUB01. Next base: position 2,639 of record JAJXUS010000362.1, on the reverse strand, counting down.
CGCGGCTTCGGCGTCAATCTGCTTCTCGAGCCGATGGAACTCGAAGTGGGCGTCTTCGATGCGGAGCGCAAAGTGTTTGCCGACTTTGTACTGGTTGACGATCTTCCCGACCCGCACGCCGATGGTATCGCGACCCGCGAGGGCGCCGTTCTTGACGCGTGCGCGGATCTTCTCCAGTTCCTTCCCGGTCGCTGCCAGCAGCGCCTCGCGCTTGTGCGCGCGCAGCCTGCCCAGATCCCGATTACGGCAGGCCATGAGCCGTTCACCGGGAAAGTCCGGATGGGAGAACTCGAACAGATTGCGCTCATCGAAAAGCCCGGGCTGCAGCGCCCCGCCCTGCACGAGAGAGCGGATCTGGGCGCTCTTCAGCGCCGTGATCCAGGCAAACCCATCGAGTGCGCGCAGCTCATCGATCACCTTATGCGAGATCATCCCCCGATCCCCGACGAGCACCAGGCGGGCAAACCCAAAGTCCTCACGCAGCTGGCTGACCTGCGGCAGTAGCGTGTTCGCGTCCGCGGTATTGCCCTCATACACCGAGATCGCCACCGGACAGCCGGAGCGCGTCGTGAGCAATCCGTAATTGACCTGCAGGGTGTTGCGCTTGCCGTCGCGGCTGTAGCCGATCTTCGCCAGCGGGCAGCAACAGCCTTCGAAGTAGCTGGAGCTCAAGTCATAGAGCGCGAGCGCACCCTCCGACAGATGCCGGGCGGCGAGCTTCTTCTGGATCTGTCCCTGACGCTCGAGTAGCCAGTCCATTGCTGCGTAGAGATCCGTCTCATCCGTATCCCCCACGCCGTATTCCTCGGGCAGCGTCGTCGTGTGCCACCCGCGTGTGGTGGCCAGTTTCGTGTGCGGGGACAAGATCCGCGCCGCCACCATCGCACACACCGCATCACGCTCACCACTCGGTCGGGAAGCGATCAGGGACTCGAAACCCAGTCTCTGCATGGCTACCCGTACCGCCTGCACATGACCGTGCGGACGCGAGCGCAGGGTCTGCCACAGATCATCGACCGGGTGCAGCCTGTGTCCGGCAAGGATCGCGCGGATCGACTCGATTTGCTCATCGGAAAGCGCCGAAAGATTGGCCAGCGTGCGTTTACGCACCTTCCTGCCTTCGCGATACGACTCGCGCAGCAGATACGTTGGGCGTGATGTCCGATTCGGTATCCCATCGATATGCATGGCTACAGGCTACCATAGCACACTTGCCAAAACAATCATCTTCAGTCATTTACATGGCTACATTATGCGCCCCTGAAAGACGTGCAACCCTCCTCGAAACCCTGAAATTCAAGGGCTTTTAGCAATCTGGGTGCAGAAAATGGGGGAAGAACTTCAGTCTAATCGGCCTTGCCACCGGGAAGACCGTAGCGCTCCAGTTTGTAGTGCAGCGTATTGGGCCGCAGGCCTAGAAGGCGCGCAGCTTTGGATTTGTTGCCGCCACAACGCTCGAGCGTCTGCGCGATGATGCGTGCCTCGAATGCAGTCACATAGTCATCCAGCGTACTGCCTGCTGCCGGCACATCGATCGCAACTGCCGCCGGCGCGGATTCGGCTGCCAGCAGCCGGCTGCCAAGCGCGTGGAATACCGCACGCTTCAGCGCTGTCACGGTCTCCGGATGGGCGGTAAACAGCTCGTCCGTCTCGACCCGGTTTAGACCGAGGCATACGCCGCTCTGAAGATTGAATTGGAGAGTAAAGTAGCGGACCAGCAACGCGCCGTCGTCCCGTCTGCCGCTCAGACGGGGCATATCGATGCACAGAGGCGGGTACTTCTCGTGCATCAGCGGTGAATGCGGACCTGCGCTCGCATCGCAGGCGGCGATGATGCGCACGCCAGCGCCGCTCAGGTGGGTGGCACGCGATCGCGTGCGCGTGTCGTCCGCGGGCAAACTGCAGAAACAGGGAATCAGGAGCGTCCCTCCCTGCAGCTCCACGGCCTCTGCGCTCAGATCTGATTCGTTATCCGCAACGGTTGCGGGCAGCAGCGCACGGAACGGGCCGGGGCGCCCGCTCGCGGCATGCATGTGCCGCGCCAGAGCGACAGCCTGGCCCATATCCGCAGTCCTGAGGAGCAGAGGCTCATTGAATCCCGCCAGACTGGAAGCTGCTGCCATCTGGCCAGCAAAGGTGTCACTTTGGCCGATCAGAGGCTGTTCGGGATCATGAACCGGGTAAGTTGCCTGCCGCAGGACGGCGAGCCCGCGGATCGCCCGGGCCACCGTTTCCGCCGTCCACGCACCCTCTGGCAGTATCTCGGTCAGGCTTCCCAGCAGCTTCTCCCGGTGGGCGGCGGCAAACGCCGATGCCGCCGGACCATACAGCAAGGCCGCGATCTGTCCGCGACGCTGCCCGAGAAGCTCGGGCAGCCCCCTGACCGCCTTGTCGTCGACGGCATCGATCCGTACCACCAGGATGTCCGGCGTCGACTGGCGCTGGAATCCGGCCGAGTGCAGGCCGACATAGTGGTCCAGCTGCGGAAAGTGCAACCGCAGATTCCGCAGCATGGCCTTATCGCGACCGAGCAGCGTGATCGCCGCGGCCAGCGGTCCGTTGGGCGAAAGCGCCTCGAGCTCGCTCGCGGCGAAGGCGGCGATGCTGCCGAGCGGACGTTCCTGCTGAAGGCTTGCGTT
>JAJXUS010000361.1 GCA_021782675.1 Acidobacteriota bacterium | reverse complement strand
GGGCTTTCGTTCATGCGGCCCAGTTCGCGGGCCAGATCTTCAATCTCCGGCAGCCGGGATCGCTCCGCCTGCAGCACAAACTCTCCCCGCTTGATGGCGCGCGACGCATCGATAAAGCGGCAGATGTCGCGGCACCACTCCCACGTCATATTCCAGCAGTAGACGCCGAGGCCGATCGAAAGCAGCGAGAGACACCACTCAACGATGCGGTCGCTCCATGCCGCTTCATGGAAGGAGTGGCCGAGCAAGACGAATCCCATCCCGATGGCAGTGATGGGCAGCAACATCATGATGTAGAGAAGTCGCAGCCAGGGATTGCGTCGGATCAGCATATTCAGTTTCCGGAGGGAGGTGAATCGCTTTCGCGGAACAGCCGAAGGTAACCTTCTACGCGACGCCTTGATATTACCTTGGGATGTGCCGCTTTGTCCGGGAAAATTTTCTGCGGGGAAGGCGGAGAGGCAACGCGGCTAATCGATTGCAAGCTTATGGATTGGACCCGACTTCGGATTCATTCCGCCCCGGCCGACCCATCAGTTGCCGCATCGCTTCCCGTGCGGACAGGCGTTCGGCCAGGACATCCGCGACCTTCTCGACGATCGGCATTTCAATCTGGCAGCGACTCGCCAGCGCCAGAGACGCCTGTGTGGTGCGGACACCTTCTGCCACCTTACCGTTCATGGCGATCAGGATGTCGCTCAACCGGCTGCCGCGGCCCAGTTCCACGCCAACGTGCCGATTGCGCGACAACGCCCCGGTGCAGGTGAGCACAAGGTCGCCAAGGCCGGCGAGGCCGGACAGGGTATCGCGCTGTCCCCCGCAGGCGACCGCCAGGCGGGTGATCTCCGCGATGCCGCGAGTGACCAGCGCGGCGATGGTGTTGTGCCCCAGACCCAGGCCGAAGGTGGCGCCGGCGGCGATGGCGATGACGTTCTTGAGCGCGCCTCCAAGCTCCACACCCACCACGTCATCGTTGGTGTAGAGGCGGAATGTCGGAGCAGCAAAGGCCTTCTGCAGCGCGGCGGCTACTGCCGCATCCTGCGATGCGATGGTGATGGCGGTCGGGCTGCCAACGGCTACCTCCTGCGCAAACGAGGGTCCGCTGAGGACCGCCAGAGGAACGGTCGCCCCGCGCTCGCCCAGAGCATCCGTGATGACTTCGCTCATCCGTCGGGCGGTGCCGTCCTCCAGCCCTTTGGTGGCGCTGACGAAGGTCTGCCCGTCGACCGCTGGAGCCAGAGCGCAGACCACGCCGCGAAGATGCTCGGACGGAACAGCCAGAACAATGATCTCCGCCTGCCGGACCGCGTCTTCCAGATCATGGGTCGCGGTAATGGACCGCGGAATGGCAACCTCCGGCAGATACCGGACATTCTCCCGCCGCGACTCAATGGTGCGCACGGTCGACTCCGTGTGTGCCCAGAGCGTGATGCGGTGGTCGCCGCGGCGCGCCAGCACAATGGCCAGTGCTGTGCCCCAGGACCCACTGCCGATGACGGCGATGCGGCTCATGCCGCCTTGCCCGCTTTACTGCCGAAGCGATATTCCGTACCCCGCATCAACCGGAGGGCATTTGCTCGATGCTTGATGAGGATGATGGCGGGAACGGCGATGGTGCTGGTGATGAAGACCGCGCCACTGCCGTAATGGATAGACAAGGCCCGCTGCGCTACCCAGACCCAGAAGGGGAATGAGGCCGCCGCCAGAATCGAAGCCAGGGAGACATAGCGGGTAAGGAACGTAATGACAATGAAGACGCTCAACGAAGCCAGTGCGGCGAAGGGCGCCAGCGCCAGAAAAACGCCGAGCGCGGTGGCGACACCTTTGCCGCCGCGGCCTTTCAGCCAGACCGGGAAGACGTGGCCGAACACGGCAGCGATGGCACCGATGGCTCCTGCAGCGACGGCATGCCGGGGATCGAGCAGGCGCGCGATAACGACCGCCGCATAGCCCTTGGCGAGATCCAGCAAAAGTGTCAGAATCCCCAGCCAGCGCGAGCCGGAACGGATGACGTTGGTGGCGCCGATGTTGCCGCTGCCGGTCTGCCGGATGTCCTGCTTGCGAAAGCCGCGCACCAGCAGATAGCCGAAGGGAATCGACCCCAGCAGATACGCAATAATCGCTGCAACCCATTCCATTCTCATGAGAGTACGCTTCGAGTGTAGCAGCGGTGTTACACGTGTCTGAAGGCGAACCGGCGAAGCGAAACGCAGCCGCCGCGTGGTTGCGGCGCTGGCCGCAGTGTGGCGGCGCTCGCTGTGCTACATCAGCTTGCGGCGCAGCATGTCGAGCGCCTGCTGGGTCGCCAGGTAGCGGATGCGCTCGCGGTCTCCGCGAAAGTGCCGCTCGACAACCGTCTGTTCCTTGCCGTCGTCGATGCCGATGAAGACCGTGCCGACGGGCTTTTCTTCTGTGCCGCCCGATGGGCCAGCGATGCCGGTGATGCCGACGCCGATGGTGGCCGATGCGCGGCGGCGCACACCGTGCGCCAGAGCCTCTGCCACATCGCGGCTGACGGCCCCGTGCTCTTCAATCAGCTCTTCGGGAACATCGGCAAGCTGCGTCTTCAATTCATTGGAGTAGACGACAGCGCCGCCCTGAAACGCGCGCGAGCTGCCGCTGATCCGCGTCAGGCGTTCGGAGAGCAGGCCGCCGGTGCAACTTTCGGCCACGGCCAGCGTGGCGCCCCGCATCTGCAAGTAGTAAAGAACAATCTCTTCCAGCGCCTCGCCCTGCGACGAATAGATGGCGTCCTCCATCTCCTCTTCGATACGGCTGGCCAGCTCATTCACGCGTCCCTGCGCGACTTCGAGAATCGCTTTGCTGCACAGCAGGTGGACTTCGATCTCGCCGGGCTTGGCCAGGATGGTAGTTTCGACGTCGGAGAACCGTCCGTAGATGGGAGCAATTCGGGCGTCGACGTCCGATTCCCCCAGCATTGCAATTTTGAGCACGCGGCGGGCGATGGCGCGTGGCGGCAGCGCCTCTCGCAGGCGCGGCAGGCACTCCTCGGTCATCATCGGTTTCAATTCGCGCGGTGGCCCCGGCAGCAGCACCAGCAGCTTGCGATGGCCGCCAAAGACAATATCCAGGCATTGCCCGGGCGCGGTTCCATGCGGATTCGGCAGCACCTCGGCGCCCTCCAGAATCTCCGCCTGCCGCGTGTTGTTGCTGGGCATGCTGGCGCGCCGCTCAGCAAAGCGCTTGTAGAGCGCAGCCAGCACGTCGCCGTCGCGCTTCAGACGGATGCCGAGCGCTGCAGCCACGGCTTCGCGCGTCA
>JAJXUS010000360.1 GCA_021782675.1 Acidobacteriota bacterium | reverse complement strand
AACAGGAGCTCGAGATTACCGACGCGATGGTGCGCTCCGGGGCCATCGATGTGCTGGTGGTCGATTCCGTGGCCGCCCTGGTGCCCAAGGCGGAGCTCGACGGCGAGATGGGCGACTCCCACGTGGGCCTGCAGGCGCGGCTGATGTCGCAGGCGCTGCGGAAGCTGACCGGCACGGTCTCCAAGTCGCGCACGGCGCTGATCTTCATCAACCAGATTCGCGAAAAGATTGGCGTGATGTTCGGCAATCCGGAGACGACGACCGGCGGCCGCGCGCTAAAGTTTTACTCCTCGGTGCGCGTGGATATCCGCCGCATTGCCGCCGTGAAGGAAGGCGACGTGGTGGTGGGCTCCCGCACTAAGGTGAAGATCGTGAAGAACAAGGTCGCCGCGCCGTTCCGCGAAGCGGAGTTCGACATTCTGTACGGAGAGGGCATCTCGCGCGAAGGCGACGTTCTGGATCTGGCGGTGCTGCATAACATCGTCGAAAAGTCCGGCGCGTGGTACAGCTTCTCCGGCGAGCGTATCGGCCAGGGCCGCGAGAATGTCCGGCAGTTTTTGAAGGATAATCGCGACATCTTTAACCGTATTGAAGGCACGCTGCGGCAGAAGCTGGGAATCACCGGCAAGAGCGAGGCTGCGGAGCCAGTTCCGGCCGTTCCGGTGAATGGAGCCGCCGCCGCGCAGGAGGCCGTCAAGGCCGGCGCCAAGCGGTAGCTCCTTCCGCCAACACAGAAGAGTTCTCCGAAAGACGGGCCTGCGGGCTCGTCTTTTGTTTTTAGAGACCGCGCCGGAAGCGCTGGCCGTCCAGTTCGGACCCGCATGTTTCGATCTCCGCCCCCAGGATGGAAATTCCCTTGCTAATCGTGCAACCCTCATGTTAACTACAAAGTCAACAGGCGAGCTGCTTCGGAAACGAAGCGGCCTGCAAACCGAAGTAAAGACTGCACGGCCTTGGGGTACGACAATGGAAGCGATCAAAATCGGCAACACGATTCGTGGAGTGCGGCTGCAAAAGGGGATGTCGCAGGGCGACATTGAGAAGCGCACCGGGCTGCTGCGCTGCTATCTTTCGCGCGTGGAAAACGGGCATACCGTCCCGTCGCTCGACACGTTGTACAAGATTGCGGGCGCTCTCGATGTGCCCATGGCGCACTTTTTTGCTGAGGACGCGCTGAGCTACGAGATGCCGTCGCAGCGCTTCAGTGAGGACGAGATTCGGTTTCTCACGCAGATTCGCCGCTACTCCGCCAGCCTGAATGAGACCGACCGGCGGCTGCTGCTGGCGATGGTAAAGAAGTTTGCCGGCGCGGAGAACAACTAGCAGGCAGGGAAGACAAAAAGCAGATTCCGTTCGGGAATGACAGCGAGAAAAGCAAGGGCAGAAGCGGAGAGACAAAAGCTTTTGCTGTTCTGGGTGTCATCCCCGAAGGGGATCTGCTTGTTCTTTACCGGCGGGAATGAAAGCAACGGCTGGCGCCGCGTCCGCTACCGCCAGAAACGGACAATACCGTAGGCGAACAGCACCAGCGCCATTGCCGTGAAGGCGAAGACGAAGCGCTGGCGGCGGAAGTATGGTTCGCGGCCGGTGCCAAGAACCGGCGCCAGCGGCACCCCTAAAGCCAGCCCTGACAGCACGCCGCCAAGGTGCGCCATGTTATCAATCTTGATACCCCCGGCGTAGAGCAGCGTGGACGCGCCGATCGCGAGGTTGATGACGGCAAAGTAGATGACGCTGCGCCGCAGGCGTCGGAGTTCTCCGCGCGGAAATGGCAGGTTCGGCGAGTTCAACAGAACAATCAGAATGCCGGCGATGCCGAAGACGGCGCCGGACGCGCCTGCGCCCACCACGCCGGGCTCCGTACCGGCGCTGAGCAGGTTGCCGGCAACGCCGGTGAGCAGGTAGACGGCAAAGGTTCCGAAGGTGCCGAGCAGCGGCTCGCCCAGCAGTCCCAAGTTCCACAGGCACCACATGTTGGTGCCGATGTGGATGATGCCGACATGGACGAACGTTGCGGTGACCAGCCGCCACCACTGTCCGTAGAGAATCTCATTCACACCGCGGTTGGCGCCCCAGTGCAGAATGTTCTGCGCCGTGGGTGCCCACCAGGAGACGCCGCTCGCGGTCATGGCCAGATAGACGGCGCAGTTGATGCCGATGAGTACGTAGGTGGCGGGGGCGTAGGCCCAGCCGGTGAGCAGACGGGACTGACGGCGCGGCGGTGGCCCCATCGACTGGGGATCCATAGGGTACGGCTCCATCTGTCCGCGATACGCAGGGTCGCGCTCAGGCGGCAGAATCTCCGCCCGGCCACTGCTATAGCCGTTGTGTCGTGAGACCGTCAGAGGCCGTTCTCCATGGGTGCAGGTACTGCGTACAGGCTAGCGTTGACAGCCGGGCGCTGACAAGCGGCGGCATCTTCTGCCCGGCGCCTCCGTTTACCATGAAGGAGAATCCAGAGTGAGAGCGAGTGCGATGAAACCTGTACGGCGAGTGCTGTTGAGCGTTACCGATAAGGCGGGCATTGTGGAGTTTGCGCAGGCGCTGGTGCGCCATGGTGCGGAGCTGGTATCGACCGGCGGAACGGCGCGCACGCTGCGGGAGGCCGGGCTGCCGGTGCGTGACATCTCCGACCTGACGGGCTTTCCCGAGATGCTGGACGGCCGCGTGAAGACGCTGCACCCCAAGGTGCATGGCGGCATTCTGCATATCCGCGGCAATGCGGAGCATCGCGCGGCAGTGAAGCAGCACGGGATTCAGCCCATCGACATGGTGGTGGTGAACCTCTATGCGTTTACCGCGACAGCGCAGAAGCCGGGCGTGCATTTTGGCGAGCTGATCGAGAACATCGACATCGGCGGGCCGTCGATGGTGCGGGCCGCGGCGAAGAACTTTGAAGATGTGGCAGTGGTGACGGATGCGGCGGATTACGCTCGTCTGACGGCGGAACTGGATGCCAATGGCGGCAAGCTGAGCCGGGCAACGCGCTGGGAGTTGGCGCGCAAGGCATTTCGTCTGACCGCCTCCTACGATGAAGCGATTGCCACGGTTCTGGAGTCGCTGCCCGCGCTGCCAGCGGCCAGCGATGGGCTGCCTGCTCGGGCTGCAACGACGGAATTTCCCGCAACGCTGCGGCTGAGTTACGCGCAGGCCATGCCGCTGCGGTATGGCGAAAATCCGCACCAGCACGCTGCGCTCTACGCCGATGGCACTGGAACCGGAGTGGCGGGGCTGAGGCAGTTGCAGGGCAAGGAGCTGAGCTACAACAATCTGGTGGACCTG
>JAJXUS010000359.1 GCA_021782675.1 Acidobacteriota bacterium | reverse complement strand
CACCAGCACATCGACGGCCCCGGAGCGCACCAGCGCCTCGGTAATCTCCAGCGCCTGTTCGCCGTTGTCCGGCTGTGAAATCAGAAGGTTATCGACATCCACGCCCAGCTTTTTCGCGTACACCGGGTCCAGTGCATGCTCCGCGTCCACAAAGGCGGCCATGCCGCCCAGCTTCTGGGCCTCGGCGATGATCTGCAGCGTCATCGTGGTTTTGCCCGAGGATTCTGGCCCGAAGATCTCAATGACGCGGCCGCGCGGAACGCCGCCGACGCCCAGCGCCAGATCAAACGAGATGGAGCCCGTAGGGATGACGGAGATGGGAACAATGGCCTCTTTGCTGCCGAGGCGCATGATGGATCCCTTGCCAAACTGCTTCTCAATTTGCGAGAGCGCTAGATCAATTGCGCGCGCGCGCTCTTTATCGTCTGCCATGACCGTCTCCGGGGGATAGGGGTTGGTGGGTGATACGCACGATTGGGGTACTGGCGGGATTCTAGCACCAAAACGGAACCGTCCATCCTCTGCCGTACGGACCGTCGTTGCGGAAAACTACCGCTGCAGCGGATCGACCGGCTCGCGCACGTCCGTCACACGAAAGTGCCGCGCCAGCGCCGGATGGCGCCGCGCCACTGCCTGATACATCTCCCACGCCACGCGGCGATAGGAGATATGCCCCTGCGGCGCGCTGCGCAGCTCGGAGATATACACCGCCTCGGCAAAATCCATCTTGAACAGCGACCGGCAACGCGTGCCCAGCGGCAGCAAGTATTGTGCGTTCTGCGCGGCCTCCGGAATCCTCGCCCCGGCGATGGCCGCGCTGACCGCAAACGCCTCGCGGATGGCGGCTTCATACGCTGGCTGCAGCTCCGTTCCGGCCAGCAGGTCCGGCACGTCAAACCCATGCAGCGCGGTAAACGGCTGCATCGCCTGAATCGAACGCCGGTGACGGTGCATATCGCGAAAGCCGCCAATGTCCATCAGGATGTCAAAGCGGAAGGCATAGCCGGAGGCGAAGGCACGCAGCAGCTCATCATGCCGCCCGCGGTGCCGTACGCCCAGCGCAATCAACTCATCCCGGCGCGCGCCGTCGAGCGCCGCCACCTGGTCACGCATCTGCCGGTACGGGTAATGCGACTCGCCATAGAGCAGCGTCGCCGCCAGCTCAATCTCCAGCGCATCGCGGCCTGTGGTGTCCTCCACCAGGTCCACCAGCGGCGCGTCGGCAACGGGCGCATCCGCCATCAGCTCGTTCGCAGCCTGGCGCAGCTCGGCGCGTGTCTGCTCCATGTAGGGCACGGGCGCGGCATACTTCACCAGCGTGGGCGCCACCGGAACGTCGCGCAACAGCAGCGTCGCAGCCCGGTCGCCCAGCTCGGGGTTGACCGCCGCAATCTCCTGCTGCAGCGCTTCCAGCGCCGCCTGCTGCACGTTCCAGGCCGGCTCCGCTGCTGCCTGACGCAACCGCTCGCCCAGCCGCCGCACCTCCGCGTGCGGATGGGTCAGCAGACGCGAGACCTGCGTCTCCAGCGTGCGGGCATTCACAATCTCGCCCAGCGACGTATTGGTCGCCAGTGGCAGCAGATATCGCGCGCCGTCAAAGGCGCGGGCCCGCAGTGTACGCTCATACGCCTCGGGCTTCATTGCCTCCGGCCGCGGGATCTGCCCGCGCAGCAGCTCCAGCGCGCCCTGCGACAGCGTGTCGTAGTGGTGAAACAGCGCCTCCACCGCCGCCGTGTAGGTCTTTTGCGCTGCGGGATCACCGCCGAAATCCGGCGTGTACCAGCCGCTCTTGCGGAAGTTCTGATAGCGCGTCGAGCGCTCCTGCCCGTCCCAGCGCTGCTCATCGACCAGCACAATGGCCGCCAGTAGCGACAGCCGCTCCACGGCCAGCGCCACGTGCGCCAGATCGGCGATGGAACGGTGCCCGTACTGGAAGTAAAACGTGTTCAGGAACTGCTCGGCGCGCTGGGCATTCAGCTCCCGTAGTGACTCCTTCATGGAGAGCGCCGAGCGGGAGTATTTGGCCATGGCATAGGCCAGTACTTCCGGGTCCGCCCCGTGGACGGCGTAGACCTCGGTTTCAGCGGCAATCGGAGCGGGCGAGGGATGGTTTGGATTGGCAGCCATTGGTTTTCGTGACAAGCTGGTGATGGTGTCCGTCTGGTTCGGCTGGGACTGGAACAACAGTATCGCACCGGTCGCCGTCGGAACCGGCCGCAAAGATTGCGGATCGCTATGAGCGACGTTCTGTCGATGGTTGAAGACCGGCCGTGGGCGCTGCCCAACCGGCCTTGGGTGATGACGCAGCGCTGGCACAGCCTGCTGTTTGCGCATTGGCCGCTGCCCGCAGACGAAATTGCCCCGCTACTGCCCAAGGGCCTGATCGTCGATGGATTCGCTGGCACCGGCTGGGTTGGCGTGGTCCCCTTCACCATGGACCGCATCCGCTTTCGCGGCCTGGGAACGGTTCCCGGCGCCAATCGCTTCGCCGAGCTCAACCTGCGCACCTACGTCCGGCATGAGCGCACCGGCACGCCAGGCGTTTATTTTTTCTCGCTGGATGCCGCCAACCCCGCCGCCGTGATCGCCGCGCGCGCCTGGTTCCACCTGCCGTATTACTGGGCGCGCATGCGGGCCGAGGAGCGCGAAGGCGGATGGGTCCACTACCAGAGCCAGCGGCTGCTCTCCGGCCGCAGCGTGGGGTTTCGCGCCACGTACCGCGGTATTGGCCCACAGCACGCCCAGCGCAGCGCCCGCGGCACCATCGAATATTTCCTGACCGAGCGCTACTGCCTGTTTACACGCCACCCCAGCGGCATCCTGCTGCAAGGTAACATCCACCACGCTCCCTGGCCGCTCGAGGCGGCAGAGGCGGAGATTGAACGCAACGAGCTGCCCGCAGCCCACGGCCTGCGCCTGCCCGACATTCCCCCGGTGCTGCACTTTGCGCGGACGCAGGCGGTGGTGGTGTGGCGGCTGCAACCCGCTTTGGCAATGGGGTGAGTGCGGCTGCGAACAGCAGAAGCGGATTTCTTTCGGGAATGAAAAGCAAGAAAAACAAGGGCAAAAGCAGATCCCCTTCGGGGATGACAGCAAGAAAAGCGAAGGCAAGGTCAGGTTCCCGGCGGCAGGCGGACGGACTGTACTTGAGCAAGGGATGCATCCGGCAGCGGGTCGCTGTAGCGGATGGCGAACTCTGTCACCTGCTGAAGCGCGAGCAGCGGCGCATGGCCGGCCTGCCGTACCCGAATCTGAAACAGCCGGGCGTCGCTGACGTCCTGCAGCACG
>JAJXUS010000358.1 GCA_021782675.1 Acidobacteriota bacterium | reverse complement strand
GATCTCGGTGCTGGCTGCGTACCGGCATGCGGTCGCAGCCCGGTACCGTTTTTTCTCTTACGGAGACTGCATGTTCCTTGCCTAGACTGCGAGCCGGAGCGCAAGGGGATGTTGCCGATGCGTCTTGGCCCGCGGTCCGTGCTTTTCGGTAGACTCGAGCCTGATGGCCAGCCAGACTGACAAGCCGGCAGTATTCCTCCTCGACAGCATGGGCTTTATCTTTCGCGCCTATCACGCCATGCAGCGCCAACGGCCCATGTCCACGCGCAGCGGCGTGCCCACGGCTGCCGTCTATGTCTTCGTAAACATGCTGAACAAGCTGCGGCGTGATTTTCAGCCGAAATATCTGGCTGCGGTGTTCGACGTGAGCGCGCCGGTGTTCCGCGATGAGCGCGCGAAGGAGCTGAAGCTGCGCCGCTACAACAGCGCCACGCAGGCGTACGAAGAAGTGGACTACGCCGGCTACAAGGCCAACCGCACGGAGATGCCGGCCGATCTGGTACAGCAGGTGCCGTACATCCGCCGCGCGTTAGAGGCGATGCGCATTCCCATCCTGCAGCAGGAGGGATATGAGGCGGATGACGTGATCGGCACGTTATCGCGCAAGGCCGCGGCGCAGGGCCATCCGGTGTATATCGTGTCGAACGACAAGGACATGATGCAGCTTGTGACCGAAGGCGTGTCGATTCTGAACCCGGCGAAAGACAACCTAGTGTTGGATCGTGCAGGGGTGGAGCAGACGCTGGGCGTTGCGCCGGAGCAGGTTGTGGATGTGATGGCACTGCGCGGTGACTCAATCGACAACATTCCAGGTGCGCCGGGCATTGGCGACAAAGGATCCGTGGAGCTGATCCGCCAGTTTGGCAGCGTAGAGGCAGCGCTGGACCATGCCGCGGAGGTGTCGCGCAAGACCTATCGCGAATCCCTGCAGAGCAACCGCGATACCGTGCTGCTGAGCAAGGAGCTGGTGACCATCCACTGCGAAGTGCCGATGGAACTGGACCTGGCGCGGATGGAGACGCAGCCGCCCGATGCCGCGGCGTGCAGGGAGCTGTTTACGGAGCTCGAGTTCACCACGCTGATTAAGGAACTGGGGCTGACGGAGACGCCGAAGCAGGCGGTGGATGTTGTGTTGCAGCCAACGCCTGAGGACTTGCAGACGCTGTTGAGAAGTGCGCGTGATGGATCGCTGTCGGTGCTGGCCAGTGCGCAGTCGGAGTCCTCGTCCGTCGCGGAGAATGACGCTGCGGCTGAGCCGGACGCTGAGGAGCCGCTGCGTCTGCTGGAGGCGATGGAAGCTGCCGATGAGGCCGTGCAGCCGGCGCCAGCCCTGGTGTTTGCACTTTCGGTGGACAGCTCGCGGGCGCTGCAAGTTCCATTTCAAGGTGCGTTTGTTGCTCCGCTGAAGGCCGCGCTGGAAGATGCTTCGCTGCCCAAGAGCACGCATGACCTGAAAGGGTTAACGCGGGTGGCACGGGCCAATGGCATCGCGCTGACCGGCGTGCGCGACGATCTGATGCTTTACTCGTATCTGCTGAATCCGACGCATTCTACCCACACGCTGGCAGATGTTGCCGCGCGCTTCGATACGCAGACGCTGCAAGGTGATGGGGATGAGGCACTCCCCAGAGCGGCGGCGGCGGTCGCGCGCCTGACGCCGCAGCTTCGCGCGAGCGTGGAGCATGCTGGCACGATCGATGTCTACAACATGATCGATCGGCCAGTGACGCCGGTGCTGCTGGCGATGGAGGATGCCGGCGTTCGCATCGATCCCGAAAACCTGCGGAGATTTTCCGACAGGCTGGCGGTGCAGATGGACGCGCTGGCAGAACGCATCTACAGCTGCTGCGGACATCGCTTCAACATCAACTCTCCCAAGCAGCTTGGGGATGTGCTGTTCAACAAGGTCGGGCTCCCGAAACCGATGAAGTACGGCAAGGGCAAGGTGGTTTCAACGGCGCAGGATGTGCTGGAGGAACTGGCCAGCGAGCATGAGGCGCCCCGGCTGGTGCTTGAATACCGGCAGCTTGCCAAGCTGAAGTCCAACTACTCCGATAGTCTGCCGCTGCTGGCAGACCGCGAGGGCCGCGTCCATACAACGTTCAACGCCGTCGGTACGGCGACCGGCCGGCTGTCGTCGGTCAATCCAAATCTGCAGAATATTCCGGTACGTACGGAGCTGGGCCGTGAAATTCGTGCGGCGTTTATCGCGGCGGACGGCAACGTGCTGCTCTCGGCAGATTACTCACAGATTGAGCTGCGGCTGATGGCCCACTTTTCGCAGGATCCGCTACTGTTGCGCGCCTATCGCGAAAATGTCGATATCCACACGCTCACGGCCTCTGAAGTGTTCGGCGTTCCCGTAGAGGCGATGGACAAGGAGACGCGCAACCGCGCCAAAGCCGTGAACTTCGGGATCGTCTACGGCATTTCGCCGTTCGGACTGAGCCAGCAGTTGGGCATCTCCGCCGCCGAGGCACGCAGTTACATCGACCGATATTTCGAGCGCTACCGGGGTGTGCGCACGTTCATCGACCGGACGCTCGAAGAGGTGCGCAGCATCCAGAGCGTACGAACATTGTTTGGCCGCATCCGGCCCATCCCGGACATTACCAGCCGCAACGCGAACATGCGCGGCTTTGCTGAGCGCACGGCGGTCAACACGCCGCTGCAGGGTACGGCGGCGGACCTGATCAAGCTGGCCATGATTCGCATCGACCGGGAGCTGCGCGAGCGCCAACTGCGCGCCCGCATGGTGCTGCAGGTGCATGATGAGCTGGTGTTCGATGTGCCTGCAGAAGAGTCTGTCGAGGTGCAGGCGCTGGTGAAGCAGGCGATGGAGAACGTTGTGGAGCTTTCCGTGCCGATCGTGGCCGATGTTGCGGCTGGGCCGAACTGGCGCGATCTGAAATAGCTACGCACCCAGTTCGGCTCGAATGGCGTCGGCGATCCGATGGGCGTGGCGGCGCATCGCTTCCTCCGATTCTGCCTCAATCATGACGCGCGCCAATGCCTCCGTGCCGGAGTACCGGATGACGACGCGGCCATTGCCGTCGAGGTCCGTCTCAGCATCTTTGATGACGGAGACGACACCCGGCAGTTCCTCAATGGGACGTTTTTCGCGAACTTTGACATTGAGGATGACCTGCGGAAAGACTTTAAGGTCGCCGGTGAGTTGCGATAGCGTTTTGCCGGAGCGGACCATCATGTCCAGCACAACCAGCGCCGTCAGCAGTCCGTCGCCGGTGGTGTTGCGATCCAGAAACAGGATGTGGCCGGACTGCTCCCCGCCCAGTACAGCGCCGGTGCGCTGCATCTCC
>JAJXUS010000004.1 GCA_021782675.1 Acidobacteriota bacterium | reverse complement strand
CGATCTACGCCACGCGCCCCTGGAAGATCTATGGGGAAGGGCCGGACACGGTGAAGAGCGGACCCTTCCAGGGCAAGAGCATCCGCAAGCTGGGGCCGGCGGACGTGCGGTTCACGCGTAACAAGGCCAACACCGTGATCTACGCCATCGTACTGGGCTGGCCCGGGAAAGAGGCCGTCGTTCGTGCGCTGGGAACGGCGAGTCCGCAGTCACCGGGAAAAATTGTCCGGGTGGAACTGCTCGGGCACGGCGGCAAGGTGCGGTTTCGACAGGAGGCGGCGGCCTTGCGGGTGCATCTGCCGGCGGAGAAACTTTCCGACGATGCGATCGCGCTGAAAGTTTCCCTGGCCTGAGCGTCGCGCCAGTCTCTTGACAGTCTCGGAATCGACAGATATAGTCCCCCTCGGTTCGGTAACGTACACGATATCTGGTCTGAAATGCAGAGGGGCGGATAAAGATGAAGGATTTCGTTCGGGTTTTAGGAGGCAAGCATGAGATTGCGTGGAATGCAGTAGAAGATAGAAATCCGCAAAGGTGTTGCGTCAGAGCAATTCTTTCGCTGGTAGCGGCAATCGCCGTTCTCTTCCTGTTCTCTACGGTGGGGCGGGCGCAGATCGACCAAGGGGCCATTACCGGCACAGTGCAGGACGCTTCCGGCGCCATTATTCCCGGCGCCTCGATCACCCTGATCAATACCGGCACAGGTCTGCAATTGCACACGACAAGCGATGGAAGCGGCGTGTATACATTTGCGCCGGTGCGCATTGGCAATTATGAAATCTCCGTAACGGCGCCAGGATTTAAAAAAACGACTCAGGAGCACGTGCATCTCAATCTCCAGCAAACATTGAATGTCCGGATCAAGCTAGCCGTCGGCAATGTAGCCCAGACGGTGACTGTGACCGGCGCGCCGCCGCTATTGCAGACCCAGCAGTCTTCCGTCGGCCAGGTTGTGAGCACGCGGACCATCAACAACACTCCGTTGAACGGGCGAAACTGGGTCTACATTGCCCAGTTGACCTCCGTATTGGCTCCGTCCCTGAATTCACGAGGGACGGGAAACGGAGATTTTGTCGCGAACGGACAGATTGCGTATCAGAACAATTTCGTCCTGGATGGCGTTGACAACAATATGTACGGCATTTCTTTCACGAATCACGCAACGTATGCCATCCAACCGCCGCCGGATGCCCTCTCGGAATTCAATGTGCAAACGAGCAATTACAGCGCGGTGCTGGGGCATTCGGCCGGCGCTGTCGTCAACACCAGTATCAAATCTGGAACCAACCAGGTTCATGGGAGCCTGTGGGAATATTTCCGGAACACAGCGCTGGATGCACGCGACTTTAATGCGCTGACCATACCTGCTTACCATGAGAATCAGTTTGGCGCGACTCTGGGTTTGCCGGTCATCAAGAACAAGCTGTTCTTTTTTGGGTATGCTGAGGCCAATCGCATCAGCCAGGGGCAGACGACGACGCTGGCAGTTCCCACCCCGTTGATGCGGCAAGGAAATTTTACGGAACTCCTGAGTACGAATTTAACGGGGGCGGCGCAACCGATACGACTCTTTGAGCCGGGCAGTGCTGGAACTCAGCCGGTAAACTGCAACACCCAGCAGAATGTGTTTTGTGCAACGCAGCTGAATTCAATCGCAAAGAACATATTAGGTCTCTATCCGCTTCCCAATACAAATGGCGGTAAGACATATGCGAATTACGTTGTAAACACCCCTGCAACCTACAACTCCTGGCAGTGGGGATCGCGAATGGACTGGGACATCAGCGGCAAAGATCAGGCATTTGCCAGATTCAGCTATTTGCATATTCCGCAGAACTACCCGGCTCCGCTCGGCCCGATTCTGGACGGAGGAAATGTCAACTTAGAAGACGGCCCCTCCAGTATTCTTGCGGAAAACTTTGCCGCCAATGAAACACATATTTTTAGTCCGTCGTTTTCCAATGTGCTCGGGGTCGGGCGCGTATACACCGACAATGCCTTTCTGCAGCTCAACGCCAATAATCCGAATCTGGCTTCAAGCCTGGGCTTCGGTGGCGTTCCTCCCGGACAGTTCAATGGAGGGTTACCGAAGGTGAATGTCACCGGGATGCAGCACTTTGGCGCACAGACCTATTTGCCGAACGATGGCTGGTCGAATGTGTATGTGATCCAGGATGATGCGACGAAGATCCTCGGTAATCACACACTAAAGTTTGGTGGAATTTTCCAAAGCATACGCTTCGCCGGACTGCAGCCGCCTGCTGGTCGAGGCGTCTACGGTTACACGGGATTTTATACCTCGAACCCAGGAAAAGCATTCACTGGCTACGGCGTGGCAGATTTTCTGCTGGATCAAATGGATTCGGCAACCGTATCCAACAGCTTTACAGGAATCTATTCGCGCTGGTACCGCGCCGGATATTTCGAAGACGACTGGAAGGCGACACAAAAGCTGACGCTAAACCTGGGCCTACGTTATGAGTATTTTGAGCCAAATAAGGAAGTGGGAGCGTACCAGGGAGCTTTTCTCATCACTGGACCCACTGCTCCCGGATCGGGAGAGGCCACATATACGTTGCCCGACCAGCGGCGAAACACCTATCTGTCCCCGAAATTCCTGGGAATTCTGAGCCATAGTAATGTAAGCCTGCAGTACACCGGCAACCAGTATTTGACGACGGCGCAGGAGCTGAATTTCTCTCCGCGACTTGGATTTGCATTTACGCCCACGGACAAGACGGTGGTTTCTGGAGGATTTGGAATCTTCTATGGAGGTCTGGAGAATATCGGAGGAGCCCCACTTCTTTACAATAACTACCCGTTTCAATTCAGCTCGAATTTTCCCAGGCCCAACGTATGCAAGCCGGGAAACTGTGCCACCAACGGCATTACCATCGAAAAAGGATTCAGCGCGCAATTGGCGGGCGGCGTGGACAATCTCGGAAATTACATTAGCACGCCGAACTTCCAAGGTGTCCAGCCGTATCTTAAAACACCCTATACAGAAAGCTATAACCTGTCGGTGCAACAGGCGTTGACGCCGAACCTGGTGGCGACCATCGGATACGTCGGAAATGTCAATCGGCATAATCCAGCGTATGTCGATTTGAATTCTCCCGATGCCTTGACGGACCCGAGACTTAACGCCCAGGCGGCAAAACCGTTTCCCCTGATACAAAGTTTCCAATACAGCCTGAACGAGGGGATCAGTGACTATAACTCACTCCAGACAAAGCTGCAAAAGCGATACCAGAACGGCTTGAACTTTCTCGCTTCCTATACATGGGCGCATTCCTTGGACGACACCTCTATTCCGTTGGGAGGGGGTACTCCGTATCGCAATGTCAACCTGATCGGGATCAGAAACGACTATACCAACTCGACCTTTGACGTGCGGCAGCGCTTCACCTTCAACGGGTATTACGAACTGCCATTTGGCAGGGGGCGCGCGCACCTGAACAGCAGCGGCGGCATCATAAACGCGCTGGCTGGTGGGTGGGCATCCGACCTGGTGTTTTTTGCGCAGACGGGAGAGCCCTTCAGTGTCGGGACCGATCTGGGCCGCGCAGGCCCGAATGGGGCAGGCTCGAACGCGATTCTCATCCGAAACCCGTTCGTTCCAGGCGGAACGCCTCCTCCGAGCAACCCAGGTGTGGTGTGCGCCACGCAAACGAGAACAAAGTTGCACTGGTACAATCCGTGCGCGTTCGCCAATCCGCCGCTTGCATTTCCCAACGCCAGCATTCCGGGATCCCCGATCAGTACGACGAAAATCGGAGGGCTGGCAGCCCTGCCATATTTGGGTGGCCGCTACAACTCTGCTTACGGGCCAGGATATGAACGGATCAACATGTCCCTGTTCAAAAATTTCCAGACATTTCGTAGCCAATATCTGCAGGTTCGGGTCGATATCTTCAACGTGCTGAATACTCCAGCATATGGCAAACCTTCGGTCCAGGACAATTCCTCCAATGGAGGGTTGATCACCGCACCAATATTCTTTCAGAACTTCACACCCGATGCACGATTTTTTCAGCTTTCCGCAAAGTACGAATTCTAGAAATATAACAAAGGCAGAGATTAACAAAATCCAGAGGTAACGAAGGATGATCACTCGTCGTGAATTTATAACTGGAGCATCGAGCCTGGCAGCCTTGCCTAGCCTGAACGCTCTGGCTAAGAGCGCAACGCGGAAGCCGAATATTGTTTTCTTTCTGGTGGATGATTGTGGATGGGGTGACTTTGGCTGTTATGGAGACACCTTCCATGAAACGCCGAACGTGGATCAGCTGGCGCGGGACGGCATGCGTTTTACAAATGCGTATGCTGCGGCGCCGGTGTGTTCGCCAAGCCGTGCCGGCATCATGACCGGACAATGCCCGGCGCGTCTGCATCTGACGCAATGGATTCCCGGATCGCATTACCCCAATCAGCAATTGCTGGAACCGCCGACGCCGAAACACCTCAACCCGGATGTACCTACGCTGGCCGAACAACTAAAGGCTTTGGGATATCGAACGGGAGCTGTGGGGAAATGGCACTTGGGCGGAAATGGATATCTTCCGGAAAACTTCGGCTTTGACTTCAATGTCGCCGGGGATAATCATGGCCATCCAGGACCTCCAAATCACTATTTCGGGCCGTTTTTCTATCACAACCTGACCGGATATACAAAAAACGACTATCTGACCCAGGTTTTGACGACAAAGGCAGAACAATTCATTCGTCAGGCCGCGCAGACCGGGCCGTTCTTTCTGTACATGGCGGAATATGCGGTGCATATGCCGCTGGAAGCAAAGCAAAGGCTGATCCAGAAATATGAAAAGAAGAACGGCGGCAAAGGCGAGCCGGATCCTATCTACGCGGCAATGGTGGAATATGTGGACATTGCACTGGGACAGCTGCGCGATCTGCTGGACCGCCAAGGCGTCCTGGATAACACGATCATTATCGTCACCTCCGACAATGGAGGCGTGGGCTTTCAAGGCAGACGGCTGCACCGCATAGCCGATAACGGCAATCTGCGCGCGGGAAAGGGATATTTGTATGAAGGGGGTATCCGCGAACCCTTGATCGTTCACTGGCCAGGAGTGACGAAGCCGGGGAGCGTCTGCGATGTTCCCGTAACCGGTCTGGACTTCTTGCCCACATTGATGAGCATGATCGGCGCCAAGGACACAATCCCAACTCAGGATGGACTGGATATTTCTTCGCTGTTTCGCGGGACGAATTCGATCGATCGGAATACTCTCTACTGGCATTACCCGCACTATAGCGATCAGGGAGGAACTCCAAGTGGTGCGATCCGCGAAGGGGACTGGAAATTGATTGAATTCTTCGAAGATAACCACGTCGAGCTGTATGATCTGGCGCTCGACCCGGGAGAGCAATACAACTTCGCATTTACTTTCGCGGATAAAGCCGAGGGTCTTCGACGCAAACTGCATACATGGCGGAACAGCGTGAATGCATTAATGCCCATGCCGAATCCTACCTACAACGCGGAATGGGCGAACCTCAGAGAGGGTCCGGCTGGTTGCAGTTGGGACCCGTCGAAACACTGTCTTGAAGACTGACGATACATCCCATCCGCAATCGATATTGTCGCGGGCGGCCGGTTCCGGGAGGACCGGTCAAAAAGTTGAGCGGAGTTCAGGCATCGAGAGATCGCTTGAGTCTTATTTGCAAGAATCGCGGTAAATCGTGCTGAGGTACGAAAGGAAGGAATCACAATGGCATTAAAGCAGAGGACGCGGTGCAACGTGTTATCAAGTCGATTTGTCTCAAGCGTGCAAGTTGTCGTTGCGCTCACGCTTTGCCTATGGATTCCGCGCCTGGCGTGCGCGGCGAATCCGCAGGCATCGTCCGACCCACTGATCGTCGTCGACGCCAGTCACGGCATTAGGATCAATCCGCTCTTGTATGGAGCGAACAACATCTGGTACTGGGTGCCGCAAACGTCATTTGACGCCTACACGGATAGCCTGCGGGAGAATGCTGGGGTCAAGCTGCTGCGATATCCAGGAGGATTTGAATCCGAGCATTATAACTGGAGCAACAATACCCTGGATCCATCCTATAAAAACTATACGGCGACACCTGGCGGAAGCCCGGCAGACGCTATTTACGATATGGGGACCAGGCATGTCTCGTTCGTCATGCCTACCGAAGCTGCATTCTTCGCCAACACTCCGGAAGCTTTTCAATCCGGGGCGACCCAGGCCGCACAACTGGTGACGCAGTACGGGGGCCAGGTCACCGACTGGGAAATTGGGAATGAGTGGTTCCACTTTGGCGGAGCGCCGAAAAATTACAACGAATACCTGCAGCGTTATGCCGAAATCGTCTCCTATTATGTCCCGGCGATGAAGGCAGCCGCTGCGCGGTCCAGCTTTCACATCCACGTGTATATCTCTTCCAATTGGGTCTACCCGACGGATATGACAACCATGCAGCAATACATTACGCCCGCGATATGGGCGCAGGTAGATGGCATTGATGTTCATGTCTACACGGGCATAAGTCCAGGAACTGGAAGTCCTTATCCGCCTCCTCCCATCTCCATGATCCCGTCGTACATCGCACAGATCAAAAGGAATTCTGGAAAGAATCTGATCTACGCTTCTGAGTGGGCGGCCGATCTGAACGATAACAATCATTATGGCGGCCTGCAAAATGCAAATGTCATGATGCAGCTATTTGGACAATTAGCACTTTCCGGTGTGTCGATGGCGACTTATTGGCCTCCTGTTGCTGCATCCAAGGCGCAAGCCGATACCATAACGTTCTTGCATGATTCGGTTCCGTATACCGTGGATGCAGATGGCCAGGCCTTTCAGTGGCTTTCGAAAAGTTATCGCGGAGAAGCGCTGTCGACACAGGTGCTGAATTCTACAGTGACCTGTCTGGCAGCAAAGGGGCACGGCCATCAGCTGGTGGTATTTGTGATGAGTGGCGATCAATCCATAAATGAAACGGAGACAGTCCAGGTCACGGGCTACCACTGGGGCAAGATTGTCTCTGCACAAGTGATGTGGGCGAGCGCTGCCAACGTGGGGCGAGGCTCTGCAAACATGCGAGCGATAAACGCGAAAAAGGTGAATTTGCATGGGAGGGAAGCGGTGCAGTTCACCGTCAATCCCGGCGGTAACAACCGTGGGGATGGATGGGAGATCGTGAAGCTTGTGCTCGGGAGTAGGGGAAGGAACAAGGAATAAATGGGAACCATCGACACGAAAAGGCTATTCCATCTCAGATACCTCTCGAAATGGTGGACCATTCGACAGCAATCGTAGGGAACGTGAAAGCTTTGTTTCGTGCCGCCCTGGTGGTAATCCTATTTCTGTTCTCCGCTTGTTCCCTTGCGGAAGACATGCCCCATGTCGAAAGACCACTGGTTGCCTTTCCTGGTTGGGTGCACCTCCGGATCGCGCTTCTGGCTCTGGTTCTTGGTCGACGACGGTGTGTGGATGATGGTCGCGTCAACGATCGTGCCGGTGGTGATGCGGATGCCCTTGCCCGCCAGATACTGATTCACCGCATCCAGCATCTGGCCGCACAGCTCGCGCGCTTTCAGCAAATGGCGGAAGTTCAGGATCGTGGTCTCGTCCGGTACCGGCTTGCGGCCCATCTCGCCCCTGGGATAGTGTGGCTCGATCAGCGCCAGTAACTCGCCCCAAGGCATCACCGCGTTCATGTCT
The DNA here is from genome assembly GCA_021782675.1 of Acidobacteriota bacterium. Classification (GTDB taxonomy): domain Bacteria; phylum Acidobacteriota; class Terriglobia; order Terriglobales; family Acidobacteriaceae; genus JAKAUB01. The sequence continues at coordinate 7,882 of JAJXUS010000004.1, read as the reverse complement.
TCCAAAAACTGCTCGCGCCGGGTCTTCTTCCCGTACCGCGGTAACTCTGCCTGATGGGCCAACGTCATCTGCCGCATGCGCGATCTTCTCTCCTACTCCACATTACCCGCGGCCGTTGTGGATTGGGGAGTTGTTCATGGGTTCCTTAGGTCAAATAGAATCAACTGTTTCTAACAGTTTTCTTACCCGCTCAGGATGAAGGCTATCCAGGCAAATGTACTCGATGCCAGCAGGCAATGTGTTCTAGCTGCTGGCGTTCTGGTTGTCATCCCCGCAGGGGATCTGCTCCCACCAACCATCTGCTCGTTGCTCTTCGCTCGGCGAATGCTTTATGCTGAGCAGTCTTCCGTTCCCACCTGCTCATGACCGCCAATTCTTCCGCTGACGCCCCGCTTGCCAACGTTCTCCCATCTTGCCTGGATACAGCCAGCGAGAAGTTTCGCGCCAACGCAGCCGCCATGCGTGAACTGCTGGCTGCTTACGACCAGCAGCAGGCAAAGCTCCGTGAAGGCGGCGGCGCGAAGGCCATCGAAGCGCAGCACAGCAAGAAGCGCCTGACCGTGCGCGAGCGGCTGCAACTGCTGCTCGACCCAGGCACGGAGTTCCATGAGCTGGGCCTTTATGCCGCCTTTGGCATGTACGGCGAATACGGCGGCGCAGCCGCAGCGGGCACAGTCGCAGGCGTGGGAACGGCCGCGGGCCGCCGCGTGATGGTGATTGCCAATGACGCCACCGTGAAGGCGGGCGCTTTTTTCCCCATGACGGCCAAGAAAGTGCTGCGCGCCCAGCACATCGCCATGGAAAATCACATTCCAACGCTGTACCTGGTCGACTCTTCCGGCGTCTTTCTGCCGCTGCAGGAGGATGTCTTCCCCGACCAGGATGACTTTGGCCGCGTTTTCCGCAACAACGCCGTCATGTCGGCACGCGGCATTCCGCAGATGACCGCCATCATGGGCATGTGTGTGGCCGGTGGGGCCTACCTTCCGGTAATGACAGATCATGTGCTGATGACCGAGGGCAGCGGGCTGTTTCTGGCTGGCCCTGCGCTGGTGCAGGCCGCGATCGGCCAGCAGGTGCCTGCGGAGCAGTTGGGTGGCGCGGCGATGCACGCCGAAATCTCCGGCACGGTGGACTTCAAAGAGCCGAACGATCACCTTTGCATTGCGCGGCTGCGCTCGCTGGTCTCGCGGCTGGGGCATCGGCCGCAGTCCGCCTTTGACCGTGCGCCGTTTGATCCCGCAACCGACGCTCCGCGTTATAGCTCGGAAGATTTGCTCGGTCTGCTGAACCCTGACCCGGCGAAGGCTGCGAACCACAGCTACGACATGCACGCACTGCTGGCGCGCATTCTCGATGGCTCGCGCTTCGACGAGTACAAGCCCGGCTACGGGCAGACGCTGCTATGCGGCTACGGACGTATTGGCGGCTATGCGGTGGGTATAGTGGCCAATCAAAAGACCAACCAGATGCAGACCAGCGCGACCGGCGACAAGCACATGGAGTTTGGCGGCGTCATCTATGCCGAGTCCGCGGACAAGGCCGCGCGATTCATCATGGACTGCAACCAGAATCTGGTGCCGCTTGTCTTTCTGCACGATGTGAATGGATTTATGGTGGGCCGCGATGCGGAGTGGAGCGGCATCATCCGCTCCGGGGCCAAGATGGTCGCCGCAGTTTCAAACAGTGTCGTGCCGAAGATTTCCGTCATCGTCGGCGGATCGTTTGGCGCAGGGAACTACGCGATGTGCGGCAAGGCGTACGATCCGCGCTTCCTGTTCGCGTGGCCCACAGCCAAATACGCAGTCATGAGCGGCGCCTCCGCGGCAAGCACGCTGGTGGAGGTTCGCATCAAACAACTGGAGCGCGATGGCCATAAGCTGAGCGACGCGGAGAAGAAGGAACTGTTCGACTCCACCAAAGCGACCTACGATGCGCAGACCGATCCGCGCTACGCCGCTGCGCGCCTCTGGGTGGATGCGATCATCGATCCGCGCAAGACGCGCGACGTGCTGCAGATGGCACTCGAATGTGCAGCGCTGAATCCTGACGTGCCTCGGTTCAATCCTGGCATTCTGCAGACCTAAAAGCGAGACCGATGCGGCGTAGAAGGTTCTTAGGCACTTGTCTGGCGGCGGGAGCGATGCACGCCGTCCCGTCCGTAGCTGCTCCCACTTCGGCCACGCGTCGCATTCTCTACGTCTACGGCCAGATTCCGCAGCCGGAGCGGGCCGTGAACGCCGCCGTCGAAACGCTTGGCAACGGCGGCTTTAACGTCCTGATTCTCTCGTTCCTGCGGGTATTCCTGAACGGCGATCGCCTGGAACTGCGGTACAACGATACGCCCTTCTCGGAGCTGAATGCGACGCTGGCGCCGGTCGTGCGCCGGTTGCAGACCGGCTTTAGCGGCCGCAAGCGGGTTCTGCTGTGCCTGGGCGGATGGGCGCAGCTCAGAGCCTTTGAGGCCGTGCGCCGGTTTGGAGTTTCCCGGTTTATCGCTCAACTGAATCGCGAGGTGATCGCGCCTCTCGGCATCGACGGGCTCGACCTGGATCTGGAACCGATGACCGGCGGTCTGCCGGAATGGATGGCTGTCCACCACGAGTACGGAAAGACTGTCGCCGACATTACCAATGAGTACAAGCGGACCAATCCATCGCACATTGTGACGCACGCGCCGGTTTCCGGCATTGCCGCGGACCTGTACGCCAAGCCTGCGCCCTTGCCGGGCCTGCCGCAGGGGCTGCTGGCAGCCACTCGAACCGCCACAGGCGGAAACAATATTGACTGGCTGAACGTACAGTTTTATGAAGGCGGTGCAGTTACGGGAATGACGATTCCAGACTTCTATCGGACTCGGCTGGTCGCGCCGCTGATGGCAGCCAAAGGAGCGGCTGATGTGCGCCGGCCACTGTATTTCCTTACGCCGCTGTTTGAGCCGCATGCTGATCAGCCGCTGGAGTTCTGCCGCAATACGATTCGCGCCATCGATGCGAGTTGTCGCAGCCTGAATGCTGGTAGTGTGGACGGCGTGGCGTTGTGGGATTATGAACAAATCGCCTCTGCCATGGATAGGTGGTCGTCAGGGTTGCAGGGCGTGCTGCGCGCATAAGGGAGAACGATGCCAGACAACGAAGTGACGATTATCGAATGCCCGCGCGATGCCTGGCAGTCGCTGCCGCGGGTTATCCCTGCGGAGATAAAAGCGGACTACCTTCGCGCGCTGATCGCCGCTGGCTTCCGCCATATCGATGCGGCCTCGTTTGTTTCCCCCAAGGCGGTGCCGCAGATGGCCGACTCCGAACAGGTGCTGCTGCTGACCGAGCCGCCGCCCGGGGTGGAGATGATCGGCATCGTGATGAATGAGAAGGGCGCAACGCGCGCCATCGACACCGGAGCCATCACCACGCTGGGATTTCCATACTCGATCTCACCCGTATTTCTGGAGCGCAATCAGCACCAGACGCCGGACGAGTGCCTGGACGCGCTCGATCAGGTGGCGGAGCTGGGGTATCGCGCGGGGCTAAATCTTGTCGTCTATATTTCGATGGCCTTCGGCAATCCCTACGGCGATGCGTGGAGCCTGGATGAGGTCGTCGAGGCGTGCCGCCTGCTGAGCGACATGGGCGTCACGCAGATTTCACTGGCCGACACGGTCGGCGTGGCTACGGCCGATCAGGTGCATACGCTGGTGACTGCCGCGGCGGATGCCGGCCTGCGCGGGGAGTTTGGCGTGCACCTGCATGCGCGCCCCGACGAGGTTGCAGCGAAGGTACAAGCGGCCTACTCCGCTGGTTGCCGCCGCTTCGACATGGCGATGGGCGGGCTGGGCGGCTGCCCGTTCGCGCAGGATCTGCTGGTAGGAAACCTGGCGACGGAGGCGGCGCTGGAAGCTCTGCGTGACTGCGGTGCGGCGTTGCCGAAGCTGGAGCCGCTGGGGGCGCTCTCCCGCGCCAGTCAGGAGATTGCCCGGCACTACGGGCTGCCGATTCAGTAAAATCTCGCGGAAGCCCTCGGGGAAAAATCCCGGTGCATATATATCGTATAACGATATACTTGGAACATGAGCGCTGCCGGTCCAGACGCCAGTGTATTTCACGATCTGGCCGAGTTCCGCCACCAGATGCGCATGTTTCTGGTGGTGAGTGAGCAGGCTGCGCACGCCGCGGGACTGCAGCCGCAGCAGCACCAGTTGTTGCTGGCCATCGCCGGCGCGCCGCGTGGGGCGAGTCCGTCGATCGCCTACGCTGCGGAGCGGCTGGGGCTGAAGCACAACACCGCCGTGGAGCTGGCGGATCGCTGCGAGCACGAGAGACTGTTGACTCGAGTACAGGATGCGCAGGACGGCCGCCGCGTCTGCCTGAAGATTACTGCGCACGGAAAGAAAGTTCTGGACCGGCTGTCGCGCGAGCATCTGCAGGAGCTGGATACGCGCGGTCCGAAGCTGATTGCCGCGCTGCGGCGCGTGCTGGCAGGCCGCGAACAGCACGCCGCCGCTGCTGAAGGCCACTAAGACCCTATGAACGATCGGCAAACCATGTCCTCGAAGCCTGTGCGCCTGCACCGGCGCGTGCTGGAGCATCCGCTGCTCCGGCGATACTTTCCGCTGGTCTCGGAGGATCTTCGTACCACGTATACGCGCGACCTCTCGAAGTGGCTCATCATCGCGCCGCTCATCGGGCTCATCACCGGGCTGGTTGTCACCGGCGTGGCGGTTGTGATCCTGAAAGAGCTGTGGCCGCCGCTGCTGGCCTTGATGGTGCGAAAGCTTTGGACCATTGTGCCGATTGTGACGGCCGCCTTCGCGGTTACCGGGCTGATCATGCAGCACTTCACGCCCGACCCCAATGAGCACTCGACGGAGGAGATCATCCGCTCCTATCACGAGCATCAGGGGCAGATAAACGTGCGGTACTTTGTGCCGAAGATTCTGGCGGCGATCACGACCGTTGGCTTCGGTGGCAGCGCCGCGCTGGAGGGGCCGAGCATCTATGGCGGGGGCGCTATCGGTTCCTGGCTGTGGACCAGGCTGCATCGCCTGCGGTTGAAGCCGCGCGACCGGCGCATCATGCTGATCAGCGGCGCAGCGGCGGGCATGGCGGCGGTGTTCCGCGCGCCGATGACCGGCCTGGTGTTCGCGCTGGAGATGCCGTACAAGGACGATCTGGCGCATGAGGCGCTGCTGCCCTCGCTGATCGCTTCCGTCGTCTCCTACATGACGCTGGCTGCGTTTCTCGGTGCAGAGCCGGTGTTTAACTTTGCCAGCGGAACCATGTTCAACCGCGAGGATCTTTTGTGGAGCGCGTTTCTGGGCGCACTGATGGGTCTGGCGGCAATGGCCTTCACCATCACCTTCCGCCGCGCCCGCGTCTTTATGGTGCACTGGCAGGCGCCGCATTGGATCAAGCTCACGCTCGGCGGATTTTTCACCAGCCTGTGCGGTCTTGGATTTTTGCTGCTCTATCGCGGGCCGCTGGTTCCGCTGGGTCCGAACTACGAAGCTGTTGGCCAGATTCTGCAACTGCATCACAGCTCTGCCGAGTTAATTGTGTTTGGCATCTTCAAACTCGCGGCCACGCTGTTCACGCTGGCTACGGGCGGCGTCAGCGCTATGTTTGTCCCGCTGTTTCTCACCGGCGGCAGCTTTGGAACGGCGTTCGCGCAGCTCATCCACTCGCACTCGATCGAACTGTTTGCCGCCGTCGGAATGGCCGCGTTTATCTCAGCCGGCTACAAAACACCGCTGGCTGCCGTGGTGTTTGTGGCGGAGGCGACCGGCGGCCACGCGTTTATTGTCCCCGCGCTGATTGGCTCTGCGGTGGCATATGCGGTTTCCGGCGAGGCGTCCGCCTCTGGCGACCAGAGACAGCACGAAGGCCTGCGCGTGCAGGAACTGCATGATGTGCCAGTCGGCAGCCTGATGCAGCAGACCGTGGTAGCCGTGCCCGCGGAGACCACACTGCGCGCGTTTGCGGAGTCGATCGGCCGCGAGGCCCCGCACCTGAGCTATCCCGTGGTAGGCGGCAGCCCGGCACGCGTCATCGGTCTGCTGTCTGTAGCGGCCTTAGGTGCCGTGCCGGTGGATGCCTGGGAGACAAAGACCGTAGGCGATATTGCCGACCGGACGGTTCCGAAAATTGGCAGCGATTGCGATGCGCTGGAAGCGATCCGTCTGCTCTCGGAAGACTGGGAGCAGCGCATGCTGCTGGTCACGGCGCCGGATGGCACACTGCTGGGCATTGTGACCAGCACCGATCTGCTGCGCATGCTGCGGCTGAGCGGGTCGCACGCGGCCCCGCTTTCGCCGGCAAAGTAGCGCAAGGGTGATGCGGCCAGATACCATGGAGGGTTTCCGCTTGATTTGTTTTGGAGTTGCAGGATGCCCTACGAAACCCTTCGTGAAGAGGAGTCAGACGGCGTCGTCGTTCTGACGATGAACCGGCCGGAGCGACGCAATGCGCTGAGCCCGCGAATGATTGCGGAGCTGTGCAACGCGATGCAGCGGTTTTCGCAGCGGCGCTCCGGCGTGCTGATCCTGACCGGCGCTGGAGCCGCGTTTTGCGCCGGTATGGACCTCGAGCATCTGCAGTCCCTGGTGGGCCGCACGCAGGCGGAGCATCGTGAGGACTCCGAGCGCATCCGCGAGCTGTTCTGGACGCTGTACACGTGCCCGCTGCCGACGATCGCGGCCGTGAACGGGCATGCGATCGCAGGTGGCACCGGGCTGGCGACCATCTGCGACTTTACGCTGGCCGTGCCGGAGGCAAAATTCGGGTACACGGAGGCGAAGATCGGCTTTGTGCCCGCCGTGGTTTCGGCGTTTTTGGTCCGGCAGGTCGGCGAGAAGCAGGCTCGCGATCTGCTGCTGACGGCGCGGTTGTTCTCCGCCGAAGAGGCAAAGACGTTGGGGCTGGTGAATGAAGTCGTCACTGTGCCGGTACTGGAACGGGCACAGGCGCTGGCGCAGGCGCTGCTGCGGAACAGTCCAGAGTCCTTGCGCGCCACCAAGCGGCTGCTGCTGGAAGATAGCCGCACCGTATTGACGCAGCAGTTGGATGCGGCGGTGGAGGCGAACATCGTGGCCCGCGCGACGCCGGATTTTTTCGAAGGCGTTTCGTCGTTCCTCGAGAAGCGCACCCCGGTGTGGAACACTGAGCCAGGGGAGAGATCGTGAGCGAGCCACAACCGGCAGGCTGGAGCGAGATGGAAGGCGTGAGCCGCACAACGGTGCGCGTGCGCTATGCAGAGACGGACCAGATGGGCGTGGTGTATTACGCCAACTATCTGGTGTGGTTTGAGCTGGGCCGCGTGGAGCTGCTGCGCCAGCTTGGGTTCGACTACAAGCAGATGGAAGTTCAGGACGACTGCTACATCCCCGTCGTTGAGGCGACCTGCCGTTACCGCGCTCCGGCGCGGTATGACGATGTGGTGACGGTGGAGACGGAGGCATCGCTGGCTCGCGGTTATCTCCTGAAGTTTCGCTATCGGCTACGCCGTACGGCCGATGAAACGCTGCTGGCCGAAGGCGAGACCGTGCATGTGGTGACGGGAAGTGACATGAAGCGCAAGTTGCTGCCGATGAAGTACGCCGAGGCGATTGGACGGCTGAATAACGGCACCGACAGCTAGGAGTGGGTTGCGGTAGCGGGAAACTGTGGCTGAACAAAAAAGCGGATTCCCTGCGGGAATGACAACCAGAAAAGCAACGGCGGAACACTTTGCCGATTGGCATGAGTTGCATTCGCCCGGGATAGCCGTCATCCTTGTATCTCTAAGAGAGCGGCAAGGGAGTAAGAATTGTCGCAGTGGGGGAACCGGGCGACCGGTTCCCCCGCGGGCGGACGGCGCCCGTTCATCCTGCGGTGTTGTAGCACCGGCGCTC
>JAJXUS010000357.1 GCA_021782675.1 Acidobacteriota bacterium | reverse complement strand
CACTGGTAAAGGTGCTTCATCAAGAAGAGGATGGGTAGCAGCATCAGAATCACAACCCAGATGGTGCGAGTCATCGCCTCGAGTGGCCGGCGCAGGATCTGTCCCCACTTACCGCCCGAGACATACTGCACCATCAGGAACGCCAACGCTCCACCGCAGAAGTTGAAGCACGTCATGTAGCCCATCAGATAGGCGCGCAGCAGGTGCTCCTTCCCGAGGGGGACAAACAAGAAAACTAGCGAGATGAGCCCAAATACGACGGCAACGACGCCCGCGCGCATACGCCACGTCGAGAGGACGTCGGGTGCTGCCAGGACCGCCGGCATCGTGCGCGGACCGTGATGCGCGCTATGTCCGTGCGTCAGATCCGCTCCGTGATGTTCGTGTGCCATTTCCATGCGTCAGTCGCCTTCAAAGTTCCGTAATCAATCTTGCTATCGAGTTCAAAAATCCTAGTAGGGCTGTCCGTACGGTGTTCCGTTCGAAACCGGTGCCGAAGGTGCTCCGCCAGAATTGCGCTGGCCAGAGTTCTGCGTTGCCGCCTGTCCATAATGAGCGCCGGTGCCCGGAGGAGGAGTGCCCATGGGCTGCCCCGGAATGCCGTTGTCCTCTCCGTTCGGCGTACCATAAACCGCCGTCGAAGGAAGCGCCCATGGATCAGCAAAGCCTGTAGGCATTCCAGCATCCTTCGCGATCGCGTGGAGCTCCTGAACATGGCCTCCAGCGGCTACGTCGCTGGGCTTTGCATCCTGGCTCAACTGCAGCGCGCGGATGTACGCCGCAACCGCCCAGCGATCCGCCGGTGTGAGCTGTGCCGAGTAATCTGGCATCGCTCCATAGCCATTGGTCATCACCGTGAAGAAGTGTCCCAGCGGAGCATTGCGAAGTCGATCAGTGTGGAAGTTGCCCGCGGGGCGATAGCCTCTCTGCACAATCATTCCCACGCCATTGCCCACGCGCGAGTGGCACGGCGTGCAGTAGATGTTGAACCGTTCCTGACCTCGCTCCATCGTCGCTTCGGTCAGGGGAATCGGTAGGCCGTCCCCTTCCTTGCCGCCCTGCAGGCCAGTATAGAAATAGCTGTCCGCGTCCATCTGATTGCGAGCGACCGTGTTCTCCACCTGCGGGCGCACGGAACGGCCAGAGGCAAAGAATGTCGTCCCGCGCTGCGGAATAAACTTTGGCTGATTGTGCATGTCCTGACGGCAGCCGGCCAGAGCCAGCGTCGCCGCCATTGCGGACATAGCTCCGAGTTTGCCCGCTACTGTCATCGTTCCAAATCCCTTATGTCTGCTCACGGATTCCTGCCTTAGTGGTCGACCTCCACAACGGAGACCGGCGAAAACTGCTCCAGAAACTCGCGCGTCTTGGCAGGCTCAAACCTCGGGTCATTCGCCTCGAGACAGAGGAAGAACTTGTCTGTCGTCGCTCCGCTCGCAAAGTTTGGAGCGTTGAACAAGGGGTGATACAGCTGCGGCAAACCATTCTGCGCAATCATCCCAAACGCTGTCGACAAGCCTGCAAACAGAATCGTCAACTCATACTCCGGAATCACGAAGGCCGGCCAGCTGAACAGCGGCATCGCGCGAATATTAAGCGGATATCCCCAGACATTCACCCACATCTCCAGCAGAAACCCCGTCGTCAAACCAGCCAGGCCTCCCAGCAGACACATTAGCGGTACCCGCGTCTTGTGGAAGCGCAACGCCTCTGCCGCCTCTTCGACGGGGTACGGCGTGTAGCACTCCATGCGACGATATCCGGCACGATGCGCCATCTCGGTAGCATGCACCAACTCACTGGGCGTATTGAACTCGGCAAGAATGCCGTAGACTCCCTCACGCGGTGGCATTAGAGCGCCTCCTGGACAACAACTTCGGCATCAGCTCCGCCCGGTCGCACCTTGGTCTGCGGCAACATCATACGTATCTCCGACATGGGAATCATGGGCGCCAGCCGTGCAAACAGCAGGAACAGGCAGGTAAACAATCCCCATGTTCCGATGAACAACATATAGTCCCACTTGGTCGCGCGGTACGTTCCCCAGCTCGACGGCAGGTAATCGCGGTACAGTGTGGTCACGACGATCACGAAGCGCTCGAACCACATTCCGATATTCACCACGAACGACAGGAAGAACAGATAGCCGACATTCACTCGCAGCTTGCGGCTCCACAGCGTCGTCAGTGGAATGGCGATGTTGGTCAGGATGAGAATCCAGTACGCCCAGCCCATCGGCCCGAACATACGATTCCACATCATGAAGAACTCCCAGTGGCTCGCCGAGTACCAGCTCATGAAGACTTCCATGCCGTACCCATACGCCACAATCGAACCGGTCGCCAACATGACCTTCGCCATATTATCCAGATGCCGCAACGTCACCAGGTCTTCCAAGTGATAGAACTTGCGAATCGGAATCGCCAGCGTCAGCACCATCGCAAAACCGGAGTACACAGCGCCCGCAACGAAATACGGCGGGAAGATCGTCGTGTGCCAGCCAGCCATGGCGGCCACAGCGAAGTCGAAGCTGATCGTCGTGTGTACCGAGAGCACCAGCGGAGTTGAGAGGCCGGCGAGCAGCAGCGAAGCTGACTCATACCGAATCCAGTGGCGCGTTGATCCTCTCCAGCCCAGCGACAGAATGCCGTACACATACTTCGCCAGCGGCAGCTTCGCGCGATCGCGCAGCGTGCCGAAATCCGGAATCATCCCGATGTACCAGAACACCACCGAGATCGTCGCGTACGTAGAAACCGCGAACACGTCCCATGCCAGCGGGCTGCGGAACTGTGGCCACACATTCATCGTGTTCGGGTACGGCAGCAGCCAGTATCCCAGCCACGGGCGTCCGATGTGCAGCAGCGGGAACATGCCAGCGCACACCACTGCAAAAATGGTCATCGCTTCCGCGAACCGGTTGATCGAGTTGCGCCATGTCTGCTTGAACAGCAATAAAATCGCAGAGATCAGCGTTCCTGCATGGCCGATGCCGATCCACCAGACGAAGTTGATGATCGCAAAGCCCCACGCTCCGGGAATCGTAACGCCCCAGATGCCAGTGCCCTTCAGCACCAGCCAAGTCACGGCGATTACGACACCTGTCGCGATCGTCGCCGCCAGAAACAGGCCGCCTACCCAGGCCCACGGCGTGTTGGCCGTCAGAACGATGCCCGCAATCTTTTGCGTCACACTCTTGAAGGTGTGCCCCGGCGCGATGACCGCGCAAGTGCTGGCCGCACAGCTTTTGGATGGTGAACGCCGCCTGGTGCTCAGCGGGAGCAATGCAGCCATGGCGCACCGTCTCACGCATTGCGCCGAGACGGCGCGG
>JAJXUS010000356.1 GCA_021782675.1 Acidobacteriota bacterium | reverse complement strand
GGTGTGGCACTTTGAGCCATGCCTGAAAGACCCCGACACCGTGTATGCCGGCGTTGAGGATGCCGCGCTCTTCCGCTCCACCGACGGGGGCCAGAACTGGCAGGAGCTGCCCGGCCTGCGCAAACACGGCACCGGCCCGCGCTGGCAGCCGGGCGCGGGCGGCATGTGTCTGCACACCATCATCCTGGATCCCGCAAACCCCAAGCGCATCTACATCGCCATCTCTGCCGCTGGAGCCTTCCGCAGCGACGACGGTGGCGAAACCTGGAAGCCGATCAACAAGGGGCTGCATTCGAATTTTCTGCCCGACCCGGATGCTGAAGTGGGCCACTGCGTCCATCACATCGCGGCCCATCCTGCGCGCCCCGGCGTGCTGTTTATGCAGAAGCACTGGGACGTGATGCGCAGTGACGATGCGGGTGACACCTGGCGCGAAGTCAGCGGCAACCTGCCGACCGATTTTGGCTTCGTGATTGACGTGCACGCGCACGAACCCGAGACTATCTATGTCGTGCCTATCAAAAGCGACTCCGAGCACTATCCGCTGGACGGCAAGCTGCAGGTGTTCCGCAGCCGCAGCGGCGGCGAGGAGTGGGAGCCGCTGACCCGCGGCCTGCCGCAGCAGCACTGCTACGTGAACGTGCTGCGCGACGCCATGGCCGTGGACCGCCTGCCCGACTGCGGCATCTACTTCGGCACCACGGGCGGCCAGATTTACTGCTCCCCCAACGGCGGCGATACCTGGCGGCCCATCGTAGAAAATCTGCCGGCCGTGCTGTCGGTCGAGGTGCAGACGCTGCCATGATCCGCGTGGAGCTGCCGGCGCATCTGCGGACGCTGGCCGGCGTGCGCAGTGAGATTACGCTGCCGCCGGACGGCATCGTCAGCCTCGCCACGCTGCTGGATGCGCTGGAGGCGCGCTACCCGATGCTGCGGGGCACCATCCGCGATCACCAGACAAAGGTCCGCCGCCCGTTTCTGCGCTTCTTCGCGTGCGAGCAGGACCTGTCGCACCTGCCCGCGGAGACGCCGCTGCCCGCCAGCGTGTTGGAGGGGCGCGAGCCGCTGCTCATCGTCGGCGCTATCGCCGGGGGATAATGCGCGTGTTCGCGGGGCCACAGGCGCCAAATTCCTAAGCGAGTCATCCTGACCCGGAGCGAAGTGGAGGGGAAGGATCTTTGCACTTTGTCTGGAAAGCAGAGATGCAGAGATTCTTCGGTCGTCCGTAGGACTCCCTCAGAATGACTCGCGTGGCGGTCGTCCGCCGTAGGACTTCCTCAGAATGACTCGTGGGGATAGCGGGCTTGTTCGCGGGGCCTCGAGCGCCAATCTCCAGCGAGGCAATCACGGTGCACTGCGAAAAGCCGATGTAACGTACTGTTGCTTTGCCGTTGTCTTTACGTTTGCCTTCGCTTTTCTTGTTGTCATTCCCGCAGGGAATCCGCTTTTGTTTCAGACTTTCCGGCGCCGCTGGCGAGCGACAAGCAGATCCCCTTCGGGGATGACAACCAGAACGGCAAAAGCTTCGGTTACTGGCTGCTTTTGTTTTTCTTGTTGTCATTCCCGCAGGGAATCTGCTTTTGCGTCCCCGGCAGGCATGACAACCAGGAAAACGGCACAGTGATGTCCGGCAAGGGCACGCTGCGGGCCGCAGGACTAAAATCAAGCTATGGGCAACACTCTGAAGACTGCTTTTCTGCTTACGGTTCTCACCCTGATGCTGATTGCCATTGGCGGCCGCATCGATGGCCGGAATGGCCTGATCTTCGGCTTTCTGGTTGCTGCCGGGATGAATTTCTTCAGCTACTTCTACTCCGACAAGATTGCGCTGCGCATGTACAAGGCGCAGCCGGTCACCCGCGAAGAGTTGCCGCGCGCCTACGCGGTCGTCGAGCGCATGACGCAGAAGCTCGGCATCCCCATGCCGAAGATGTACGTTATCCCCACGGAGTCGCCCAACGCGTTCGCCACCGGGCGCAACCCGAAGCACGCCTCTGTAGCGGTCACGCACGGCATCCTGAACCTGCTGAACGATGAGGAGCTCGAGGGCGTTCTGGCCCACGAATTGGGCCATGTGCGCAATCGCGACATCCTCACCAGCTCCATTGCGGCGACGCTGGCCGGCGCCATTACGCTCATCGCGCGCATGGGCTACTGGGCATCGCTGTTTGGCGGCTACGGCGGCGGAGGCGGTCAGGGCAGCCGCGACCGCGGCGACGCGGGTTCGCTGGTCATGCTCATCGTCGCGCCCATTGCGGCCATGCTGGTGCAACTGGCCGTTTCGCGTTCCCGGGAGTACGAAGCGGATGCGACCGGCGCCCACACCACGGGCAATCCGTACGCGCTGGCCAGCGCACTGGAAAAGATCGATGCTTATGCGAAGCGTATGCCGATGGCCGCCTCGCCGTCTTCGGCGCATCTGTTCATCGCGCAGCCTTTTGTTGGCGGTGGCATGATGGCCAACCTGTTCTCCACCCATCCGCCGATGGCCAAGCGCATTGAGCGGCTCATCGGTCGCAGCTCGGTGAACGGGTTATAGCCATGCGGACGCTGGTGCGAAGCCTCATTTTGCTGGGTCTGACGGTCTGGGTCGGCGGCCTGCTTTACTTTGGCGCTGTGGTCGCGCCGGTAGCGTTTGGCACCGTCATGCCGATGCTCAGCGATCCGGCCGTCGGCCTGCACGTTGCCGGAACAATGGTCCGCGCGTCGCTGCTGCGGCTGCATGATATCGGCCTGATCTGCGGCGTCATTCTGCTGCTGCTGGCTATTGTTGAAAAGACAGCGCGGCTTACGCGGCGCTCGATTGGCCCGCAACTGGTGCTGCTGGCCATGATGCTGGTACTCACCGCCTACTCGCAGTTCTCGGTCATTCCGCGCATGGAGACGCTGCGCGTCGAGGCTGGCGCTGCCATGGATAACCCGACGGCCAGCAATCCCGCGAAAGAGCAGTTCAACCGGCTGCACGGGCTCTCCACCAACGTGGAGGGTGTTGTGCTGCTGGGTGGTTTGGCGCTCATCGTTCTGTACGCGCGGCCGGAACCGGCTGCTTAGCACTACGGCCTGACGTACACTGCTGGTTGGCGGCTGTGGCCAGCGTTTATGCCGGAGCATAAACTGCTTCGCGCTGGCTGCGATGAAACGCCACGCCGCCACAACGGTTTCCCCATAAAATTCACTCCAGCGCAATGACAGGATACGCATGAAGACCGGAATCATCGGCCGGCCGCAGGTTGGCAAGACATCGCTGTTCAAAATCCTCACCCGCGCCCGGCTGGAAGACCGCGGCTACTCGAACCCCAAGGAGATCCACCTGGGTGTGGCCCGCGTGCCCGACGAGCGGCTGGAAAAG
>JAJXUS010000355.1 GCA_021782675.1 Acidobacteriota bacterium | reverse complement strand
GATGAACATAGCGATCTATGGCTATCGCGCCTGGATAGCCTGGGGGCGAAGGCACGACCGCCGTCAGCCATCCAATGCGTAGAGGTGGGGTTGCCACTCGTGTTCAGCGTCGGCAGGGCACCGGCTGACTGGCGAAAAACAGGGCCGCTGCCTGCGAGAAATCGGGCGGCTTTTCCGCAAGAGAAAACTCGAGCGAAAGTCCAGAGAAATCTGATAGAGTTTGCCAAAGGAGTAAACCCAGATGGAACAGGAAATGACGTGGATGCGTGCGCTGGCTGCGGGCTCGTTGGTTGCCGGAGCGGCACTGCTGTTGACAGGGAAGCGTAAGGCTGCGCTGACGGCCTCCGGCCTGGGAGCAGCGGTCATCCTGGCGGAAGATCCTGAGGCAATGAAGGAGCTGTGGCATGCAGTTCCGGACTATCTGCAGGATGGTCACGAACTCCTGGGGCGTCTTGAGGGCGTGATGGACGGCATTTCGGAACAGGGCAGCCGCGTGAGGCAGCTCGTGCGCCGCGCCTAGCTTCGCCTGACGGCATTCTGCGGCACGCGCGGTGGATGCCCGCCGCGCATGCCGATTCATCTCCCCCGATACCGTCCGGCCAGCCGATTTTTCCATGCTGCGCACCGGCGGATCAGGGCGCTCGATGTTCTGTCTCTGCGCCCGGTCAGCCCTCTAAAAAATCTTGTTGATCAGATCGTCGCCCAGTCCGAACCCCAGCCCGGTGACCACCGCGCGTCCAAAGCCGGACTGCAGAAAGCCGTTGAATCCGCCCTGCGGCTGTCCCGGCGGATAATATGCCGGTTGGGCATAATTGGGCTGCTGGGGCGTGTACGGCGCCGGATAGTTCTGGCTTTGATTCGCAACAAACCCATGGATCGCCTGCAGCAGGTTTGCCGTCTGCTGCTGCTGGGCCTGAATTGCGAGCGCCACTTCCTTCAGATCCAGCACCCACTCGCGGGCATGGGCATTGCCGGCGGCGGACTCCGCCTGCAGTTTGTCGGCAAGTTCTTTGAGCTCCTGGTAAACCTGTTGCGAAGCATTCTGCAATTGCTCATATTGCTGATCGATCGTCTGCACATCCATCGTGTTCATCCTGGGTTGCAAGGTTTCCGGTCGTCACGTACGCCCTGGTAGGGTCACACGGCGGCCTGTTCTCGATTGTATGAGCCTGCGGAATCTGCGTGCTGGTGGGATTCGCGCTCCGTGAATTTGTCGCGCAATCTTAACCGTCTGCTCACCGTCCTTAAACATCGATCGCTGATGATCCGGTTATTCGCGTCCCTGCCCGGCAACACGCATCGCGCAGGGGCAGCATTTTGGGAGGATCATCACGAGTGCGAAGCTACATACTTGTCCTGGGCCTGTTACTGGGCGGAATTTCTCCTTTGATCGCGCAGCAATCGGCCAGTGTCCGCGGCAGTGTACTGGACGCCTCCGGGGCTGCCATTTCGGGAGCCGATGTCGCCCTTTCGGCGCAATCCGGCAGCGGCGGAAGTCACACCAAAACCGATGCCAACGGACAATTTGAACTGGGCGGCCTGCGCCCCGGCACGTACACGCTTTCGGTCTCCCGCGCCGGTTTTGTCGACTACCACCAGGACAGTCTGCAGCTCACTTCGGGCGCCGCTCTGACGCTGGATGTTTCGATGTCGTTGCCCTCGATCGCGCAATCCGTCACCGTGCATGGCGGTCTGCCGGGCGCTACGGCGATGCCGTCCCAGGATGATGTCTTCAGCTCCGAGCAGTCGATCCGCGTCATCGACCGCAAGCAGATGGATATGGTCGGACCCGTGGCCGGAGGCGCGCAGGTGATTGCGACCGCGCCTGGCGCCATTGTTACCGGCTATGGGAACACTGGCGCGACAAAATATACGATCACGCTGAACGGTCTGAATCAGGGATGGGGTGGCTATGGCGGCTATACCGGCGGCGCCGCGCTGGGCATTACCTTTGACGGCGTGCCGATCGTGGACCCCGCGACCAGCCTGTGGCCCTCCGCGACCCTGCCGGAAAACGGTCTGATCCAGAATACGAACGTCACCTATGGCCCGGGCGATCCCGTGAACCGCTGGTACACCGACGTGGGCGGTTCGGTTGAGTTTACGCCGCTGCAGCCGGCGGCCAAGCGCCAGGCAAATGTGCTGGCCACGTATGGCAGCTTTCAACAGAAGGACCTGACGGCCAACTACAGCACCGGCGTGCACGACGGCTGGGCGCTGGTGCTGGCTGGCGGAACCGGCAAGGGCGACGACTTCCGCAAAGCTCCCGACGGCTTCAAAAATCCGGGCAAGGACTGGGCGGTACAGGCGAAGGCGCTTAAGACCGGACAGCTCGGCAACTTTGAACTGGGCAGCTACTACGCCTACGCCGGCGGCTATCGTTCGCAGGTCATTCCGGTGGTGTTGAATCCCTACATCACGGTCGACGGCAATCCTGGCACACAGCCCTACAGCCAGCCGAGCACGGGCTTTTTCAGCACGTTGCCGTTCAACAGCTACAACAAGTACGACACCAACCAGATGGGACTGGTCTACGGCCGCGAGACGCTGCAGCTCGACAATACTTCGACGCTGCAGAACCTCTCCTGGTACATGCACATCCGCCGCACGCATGATCGCTACAACGACGTGTACAGCCCCGGGCCGCAGCTCGAGGAGCACAACAATCCGCATACCGACACGTTTGGCGACAAGCTGCTGTTTATCAAATCCCTGACGTGGAATACGGTATCGACCGGCGGCTATTATCTGCACGCGCTGTATAACTCGCGGAATAACTTTTACAACACGGCAGATGGCGGGGCGAAAGACACGGCCAACGTCGGCGGAAAAATTCGCTCCGGCTACTTCGGCCAGAGCGATTTCGCAATGTTTCTGCAGGATGATTTCCACCCAATTCCGCAGTTGCATATCACGCCGGGAGTCCGCTATGCCGGCTTTCTGGTCAATTACTCGAACCACGTCCTGCAGGACTTTAACTTTGCGCCGGGAGTGGTGCTGTCGCAGTTCTGCAGTGTGACGCAGCAATCGCTGGTCAAGGGCAATACCAAGGACCAGGGATCGGTCTGCGGGTCGCAGGAGAATCGCAGCGGCTTTGAGCCTTCTGTCTCGGGGTCGTATGAGGTGCGTCCGTGGGTCAACCTCTACGGCGGCTTTCAGAAACAGGCGTTTGATCTGCTGACCTCCGGCAAGGCCCGCGAAGCGTTCGCGATCCAGAACGAGCCGGACAAAGTCCGGGACCGCTATGTCCGCACGCGCTTTGGCCAATGCGCCCTGCTCGCCCGCCGTCTCGTCGAAGCGGGCGTCCGCCTGGTCCATGTGCAGTGGCCGCGCGAGCCAGGGGACAGCT
>JAJXUS010000354.1 GCA_021782675.1 Acidobacteriota bacterium | reverse complement strand
ATGCTCGACATTGAAATCGCCGCGAGCGTCGCCCCGGCGGCAGCCATCGCAGTCTACTTCGCGCCCAATACCGATCAGGGCTTTCTCGATGCGCTCACCACCGCCATCCACGACACCACCCATCATTCTTCGGTCATCTCGATCAGTTGGGGCGGACCAGAGTCTACCTGGACCGCATCGGCCATGACCGCCATGGACGACGCCTGCCAGTCCGCCGCGGCTCTGGGCGTGAGTATTACGGTTGCGGCTGGAGACAGCGGCTCGACCGACGGCGTCATTGACGGCGCAAATCACGTCGATTTTCCCGCCTCCAGCCCGCACGTGCTGGCCTGCGGCGGTACGGAGATCACGACCACTGGCACCACGCTCGTAAGTGAAGTGGTGTGGAACGACGAGGCGCAGGGCGGCGGCGCAACCGGCGGAGGTGTCAGCGCTGTGTTTCCGTTGCCCGCGTGGCAGGCGAACGCAAACGTGCCTGCTCCTGCGACCAGCAACGGCGGCCGCGGCGTTCCCGACGTCGCCGGCGATGCAGCTCCTGAAACCGGATACGAAATTCAGGTGGATGGGCAGTCAGAAGTGGTCGGCGGCACCAGCGCGGTTGCGCCGCTGTGGGCAGGGCTCATCGCATTGCTCAATCATCAATTGGGCAAGCCGCTCGGCTTCCTCAATCCGCTGCTGTATCCGCTCGTGGGCACCACTGCCTTCCACGACATTACGCAGGGCAACAATGGCGCCTACAGCGCCGCGCCAGGATGGGATGCATGCACCGGGCTCGGTTCGCCGGACGGAACTGCGCTGCTGCAGGCGCTGAAGAACGGCTGATCGCCGATTGCAGGCCGCCATTTACGCGGGTTCTCGCGCTGCTGTTGTAGGATCGAAGCAACTTTGGACGAGCGATTTGCAACCCGCGTGGAAGCCGAGCCGGCGATGCCGCAATCGCCAGACGATGCTGCCTCGGATGAAATTACGACCGCCGCCGGCACCGACCCGCTGCCGTTGTGCGTCGATCTCGACGGCACGCTGATCAAGTCCGACACCTTGCTGGACGCTCTGTGCACGGTCGCGCGCGTGCAGCCCTCCGCCCTGCTGCGCCTGCCGGCCTGGCTGCTGCGCGGTAAAGCCGCCGTAAAGCGCGAGCTGATGGAGCGAGCGCCGCTTGATGCTGCGCACCTTCCCTATAACGAATCGCTGGTCGTCTACCTCCGGGAGCAGGCGGCTCTCGGTCGCCCGCTATATCTAACGACGGGCGCGGACTCCAGACTGGCAGAACGCGTCGCCGCGCATTTAGGAATCTTCACCGGCGTGCTGGCCAGCGACGGCGCCACCAACCTGACGGGCTCGCGCAAACTCGAACGCATTCGCTCGGAGTTCGCCGGGGATGGCTTCGCCTACGTCGGCAACAGCCGCGCAGATTTACCGCTGCTCCACGCCGCCGCGCAGCCCATGCTGGCCAATCCCACGTTGCCCCTGACAGCGACTCTTCCGCCGCAGAAGCTTGCCATTGCTCGCGTGTTTCGCGACCGCGCGCCACTACGCAAAACGCTGCGACGCACGGTTCGCGCCCATCAGTGGGCGAAGAACGTCCTTATCTTTTTGCCGTTGCTGCTGGCGCACAATCTCGGCCCGGCAAAGTTGCTCGCAGCGCTGCTCGCCTTTTTCAGCTTCAGCCTCACAGCGTCCAGCACGTACATTCTCAATGATCTTCTCGATCTCTCAAGCGATCGCGCGCACCCGACCAAGCGCCGCCGTCCACTCGCCGCCGGAGACATACCCGTCCCGGCTGCAGTCGCACTCGGTATCGCGCTGTTTGCCGCGGGCATCGCGCTGGCGCTGATGCTGCCTGCTTCCTTCCTCGGCTGGCTGCTCGTCTACTGCATCGTAACGCTTGCCTATTCGCTCTACTGCAAGCGCGTCGTCATCGTGGATGTCATTATCCTGTCAGCGCTCTACGCGCTGCGCATTCTTGCCGGTGCGGCCGCCACTGGCGTGCCAGTGTCAGACTGGATGGCCGGGTTCGCCATCTTTTTCTTCTTCAGCCTGGCGCTGGTCAAACGCTTCAGCGAGCTGGAAAATCTGCGCGCCCGCGGCGCAACCCAAAGCAGCGGCCGCGGCTACATGGTGCATGACATGGAGCAGTTGCGCGCCTTCGGCACCTCCAGCGCCTTCGCTTCCATCATCGTTTTTGCACTCTATATCAATAATCCTGAGGTGCGGCTGCTCTATCATCACGCCGGACGGCTCTGGCTCATGACACCGCTTCTCATCGGCTGGCTCAGCCGCATCTGGCTCCGCGCCTCCCGCGGGCAGATGAACGAGGATCCGGTCATCTTTGCGCTGACCGATCCCGCCAGCCTCCTGGTGGGCATCGCCATGTTTCTGGTCGCGCTCTCTGCGGCTATCTGAAACACCCATGGCAAAATCCCGGCCACTCTCATCCGGGATTCGAGTACTCCAGGGGAACCGCGTCCACATCGTTTCAAATCCCCGCGGAATCTCTGCGGCTAGCCCCGCGGTCCCAACGTTCGAAACGCCCAGGTCCCGCTTCGCAAATGGTCGTCGCACGTACGCTTTGATCGTCGCATGCGGTTGGTCCGATGCGTGCAGCGGTGTGATGCGATACTCGCCTGCAGAAGCCGGCACAATAAATGTCTCCGCGTAATGCACACACAGCGAAAGTACCCTTCTTGAGCGGCGAAAGCTCATTGTGAGCGATACGATGGGCGGAATTTGGTGTCCGGCTGAGGGCTCAGACAAAATTAGGGCGGCGGAAGCAACTTCCGCCGCCCTTGTGGCTGTTACAGTCCGGCTAGAATTGCAGGCGGAGTGCGAACTGAAGGATGCGAGGGGTATAGTTCGGATCGACGTTGGTGATCTGGCCGAAAGAACCATTGCCTAATTGTGTATTTCCAGCGTTGTTATTCGGCATGTAGAAAGACGGATGGTTGACGATATTGAATGCCTCCGCCCGGAACTGCAATGTAGACGAGCGGTACAGCGCGAAGTACTTAAACAGCGAGAGGTCAATTTCGCTGAATCGAGGGCCGGTGAGAGAGTTGCGCTGGGTGTTTCCAACCGTTCCCAGCGGTTGCGGTGCGAAGGCGGCCGTGTTAAACCACTCTGCATTGGTTGGATGTGCCAGGTGTGGATCGGCAATCTGATTCGGACGGTCGTTGCCGGGACTGTTGATCAGTTGGGCGCGGTTGCCGTACCCGCCATCGGAGGCACCGTTTTCAATGGTAAACGGCTTGATGATGTAGCCGTCGGCGCCCAGCTTTTCGGCATTGTTACGATCCGCCTCATAGGCCTTGGCAGATGCCATGACGATACGCACACCGTCCAGTTCTTTGTCCTTG
>JAJXUS010000353.1 GCA_021782675.1 Acidobacteriota bacterium | reverse complement strand
GCAAACAAGCCCAGCACTTTACGGAAGTGGGCAATGGAACGCTGCACTGGCGCCATATTCTGCGGGCCGGACGCAAAGAGGGCGTGCGTTACATGTTCGTCGAGCAGGACATTACCGAACGGCCGCCGCTTGAGAGTCTGCAGATCAGCTACACAAACTTGCAGAAGTTCATGCATGGCTCGCGCATGCACATCTAGGGAAATTTTTTATTTGGGGTCAGGCGCGCAGGACTTCTCCGCATGTCATCCAGGGCGCAGCGAAGGACCTCTGTATTGCGAAGAAGAGGCCAATGCCTGGATTCTTCGCTTCGCTCAGAATGACGAACCTGCTACTCCACAGCAGCCGTCAAAGTGCCAGGGCCCGCCGCTACAGCACACCGAAGGCCCGGACAAACCAGGCCGCGGCCGCAGCGCCAACGAGTGGCCCCAGCACAGGCACCCAGGCGTAGGCCCAGTCAGAGGTGCCCTTGCCGGCCACGGGTAAGATCGCGTGCGCGATGCGCGGCCCCAAATCCCGCGCGGGATTGATGGCATACCCGGTCGGGCCGCCCAGCGACAAGCCGATGCCCCAAACAATGTATCCGGCTAGTAACTGACCCATGCCGTCCTGCAGCCCGTGGGGAATGTTGCGGTGCGAGATCATCGCAGCGGCCAGAATCACGAGCGAAGCGGTCGCGATGCATTCGGTCAGAAAATTTGACGCATAGCTGCGGATCGCCGGTGAAGTACAGAAGCATTGCCGTTTAATGGCGGCGTCTTCCGTCACCTTCCAGTGTGGAAGATATGCGAGCCAGACAAGCGTTGCACCGGCGATTGCACCCAGCGTCTGCGCCAGCAGAAACGATGGAACCCGCCCGTATTTTCCCGTGAAGATGGCCAGCGAAATCGTGATGGCTGGATTCAGATTGGCGTCAGGGCTTCCCCACGCGCGCGCAGTAATGACGCCGGCGAACACGCCGATGGCCCAGCCTGTGGTGATGACGATCCAGCCGCCGCCACTTCCCTTCGACTGCTTCAGGTTTACGGCCGCGACGACGCCGTTTCCGAACAGGATGAGAACGAGCGTACCAAGCAACTCACCGAAAAATGGAGAGACAAGAGAATGCACGGACTGCCGGACCTCCGGGCCATTGGAAATGCCGTGAAGAACGTCTATGCCACATTACGCGAGACGCTCGCGGAATGGAATCAACGATTCCCGGATGAACCGTCTTCGGCTGGTTTGTAGGCTGTCAAACGGCGCAGTCTTCCGAAGATTCCTGAAGTCCGGGAGACGTCATTTTCCGAAGGCGTCTGCCCGGACGTCGGATCGGGCCTGCGGCTGGACTCTACCACAGCAGGTTCGCTTGCCCCTGCTATCGTCGTGAGCCGCGCATCGGGAGCGGACGCCATTGCGCGTGTTATCGCGACATACCGATCCGCAATTGACTGCGCGGTCGCCCTGTCAAACACATCGGTCGCATATTCCAGATGGCCTGAGATGCCATTCTCATGCTCATTCAGTTGCAGTGTCAGATCGTAGCGCGCGGTGCCCGGGTTGGTGCTGAGCTGCAGCAGTGTTTCGCGCGCTGCGCCGGCGGCTGCGTCAAACTGAAACATCACCTGGAACAGTGGAGTCCGGCGGGAACGCGGGTCCGGCTTGAGCAGGCGAACCACTTCCTGAAATGGCAGCTCGCTGTTTTCATAGGCGTCCAGCGCGGTTTCCCGGGTGCGGCGTACCATCTCGCGAAAATTCACGTCGTCGCCGATGCGCAAGCGAAACACCAGCATGTTGATGAACAGACCAATCAGGCCCTCGGTTCCTGGTCGCGTTCGCTGCGTGAACGGCGTCCCGATGGAGACATCATCGCTCCCGCCCAGCTTTGCCAGCAGAACCGCAAAAGCCGCCAGCGAAACCATAAAGAGCGTCGCTCCCTCTTCGCGCGCGATGGCCGTAAGCTGCCGCGTGCACTCGCCATCCAGGGAGAGCAAGACATACGAGCCCAGCGCCGAACGCCGCTCCGGATATTCGCGGGAGCCACGCAGATTGAGCGATGGTGGTGCGCCTGCAAGCTGCGCTTTCCAGTAATCGGCCTGCGCGGGCAGCGCTTCAGCCGTCCAGTTTTCGGCAGCCCACGCGGCAAAATCCATGTACTGGAATGGCAGCGGAGACAGTTCCGGTTCCTCGAATCCGCAGGCCTGCTTGTAGAGTGTCGTCAATTCTGCGCGGAGAATCTGCAGCGAGCGGGCATCGGCCACGATGTGATGAATGTTGTAGAAAACGATATCGCGCCCCTGCGGCAGCCGGAACAGATGAAACCGGACGGGAGGCGCCTGGTCGAGCGTAAACGGACGGCGTGCCTCCTGCGTCAGCCGGCGCTGCAGTTCTTCATCGGCGGCGTCACCCATGGACGAGAGATCGGTCACTGCAAGCAGCGCGCGCGCGTGCTCATCGACGGACTGGAAGAACTCGTTTTCCTCTTCAAAAAATCGGCTGCGCAGCGCGCCGTGGCGATCGAGAAGACGATCGATGGCGCGTTGGAGTGTTGCGGGTTCGAGCGTCGCCTGTGCCTCCCATGCCTGCGGGATGTTGTAGGAGATATTGTCCGGATTCAGATGATCGATCAACCACATACCCTGCTGCGCGGGAGTCTGCGGCGCGCGTAAGGCCGCGACGGCGAGGGTCCGCGCAGATGTGCCGGCGGCCGACAAATGCGCCATCAGTGTCTGCTTGTGCTCCGCCAGCAGACTGCGCGTCGCAGCGTCGAGCACGCCAGCCGGGGCCGTGACCTTCAATTTGCCATCGTGCATCGTCACATGGATGGCGCGCTGACGAAGCTTTTCCAGAAATCGTTGGGGGTCGATGCCTTGCATGCGCTCTTTCAATCCCAAGCGGGACTATATCTCAATTTCTTCCCGGTCCGCAGACTCAACCGCATTTGAAGCGTTGCCGGCCCAACGCAGCGCTTGAATGTGCTGCGCCAGCCTGGCCGGGGTGGGCGCGTCAAAGATGGTGCGAAGCGTCAGATTGACCCGATAGCGTTCGCGGAGACGCGAAAGCAACTGCGTTCCCAACAGTGAATGGCCGCCGAGAACAAAGAAATCGTCATCGGCCTTGATGGTTTCGACCCCGAGCAGCTCCCGCCACAGCCCAAATAAAAATCCCTCCACGTCGTCCTCTGCCGTCGCCGGCACGGGTGCCATTGCACCAGCCTGCGATTGCTGGACCGCGTTTGCTTCCGCCTCGGCGCCGGGCAATTGAGCGGCGGTCATTGCGCGCAACCGGGCCGTCTCCTGCACCGAACGAGTGGCGACCAGCATCTGCGGCACGGGCCGGCTGAGCACGCGATCAAAGACTTCGACCGCTTCCTCCGAGCAGA
>JAJXUS010000003.1 GCA_021782675.1 Acidobacteriota bacterium | reverse complement strand
CTCCGTGGCGCGAAAGATGACCGGATTATGGCAGCGCCAGCAGTGCGGGTAGGAGTGCTGAATGTCGCGGCGCGCCATCAGCACGCCCCGCTGCTGCAGCAGCGCAATGATGGACTCATTTGCTGCGAAGACCGTTTTGCCTTCGTACTCCGCCAGTCCGTTGCGCAGGCGGCCTTCATTGTCCACGTTGCAGGTTGGGTCCAGCCCGTAGCGCACGCCGGTGTAAAAGTCATCGGCGCCGTGCGATGGTGCTGTGTGCACTGCGCCTGTGCCCTGATCGGCGGTCACGTAGCTGGCCAGCACGCCGAGGATGCTGCGATCGAGAAACGGATGCTGAAACGTAGCGTGCTCCAGCTTGCGGCCGGAGAAGCGCGCAACTTCCCGTGCGCTGGCCATGCCCATGGGCGCGTCCATCGTTTCGCGGATGGTCTGCGCCAGCGATTCCGCAACGATGTAGACACTTCCATCGGCCGCTTCCAGCGCCACGTATTCAAAGTCGGGATGAAACGCGACGGCCAGCGACGCCGGCAGCGTCCACGGGGTCGTGGTCCAGATGATGGTGTGCACGGGCTTGCCCACCAGCGCGGCGTCAATCTGCGCAGGATCGCTGGTCATGCGATAGCGCACGTACACGCTGGGGCTGGTGTGCATTTCGTATTCAATCTCGGCGTCAGCCAGCGCCGTGCGGTCGTGGATGCACCAATAGACCGGCTTCAGCCCGCGATACACAAAGCCACGCTCGAAGACGCCGTAAAACGTCTCCAGCACGCGCGCTTCATACTCCTTCGACATGGTGGAGTAGGGATGCGCAAACTGCCCGAAGACCCCGAGGCGCAAGAACTGTTCCCGCTGCAGGTCGATATATTTGCCGGCGTATTCGCGGCACGCGCGCAGCACCTCCACCGCGGAGATATCCAGCTTGCGACGGCCCAGTTGCTCATCCACTTTGATCTCGATTGGCAGCCCGTGGCAGTCCCATCCGGGCACATACGGGGCGTCAAAACCGGCCATGGTTTTTGACTTCACCACAAAGTCTTTCAGGCACTTGTTCATGGCGTGCCCCAGATGAATGGGTCCGTTGGCATAGGGCGGGCCATCATGCAACAGATAGACAGGGCGGCCCTTGCGGGCTTCGCGAATCTGCCCATAGAGGTCCGATTGCGTCCAGTCGTCGAGCCGCAACGGTTCGTTCTGCGGCAGGTTGGCCTTCATCGGAAACTCAGTATGCGGAAGATTCAGGGTCGCCTTCAGACCGGGACCGGGAGGCATGGCAGCTCCAGCAAAAAAATTTGCGTATCTTTCGATGATAAATGTTTCTCGGGTGTGAACCCTCGGCACGGGGACTGCGTCTATTCAAGGTAGGGGAGAGGACTGCGGCAGCGTACCGCTTTCTGTCCGTTTGACTTTTCAGGGCGCCATCCTGCTCGCACCGGTCGGGCAGGGACAAAGATGCGGAAAATCCCGCATAATATGAAGAGACAGGCTGAACGGGTTCCCCGCCCGTTGAGCCCATAGGGTGTCAATGTCGAATCAGCTTCTCGCGCCGCCCGAGAGTAATACTGAAACCACTGAAAAGCCGAGCCAGCCACCCCTTTGGAGCAACATTGAAGCGGATGGTTCTTTCTGGCAGTCGCTGACAGAGGGAGTACGGGAGCGCTTCTCACCGCCGCAGATTGCTCCGCTGCATACGGAGTCGCGTCCGATTCCGGTGCGGGACCCGTTTCACGTGGATCCGATCTGGGTCGGCATCGTCGCAGATTTTCGCGAGGTGTTCTTTCCGCCGGAACGGCCGGCGCTGCAGTTGGAATCGAAGCCCGTGGCCGTCAGCGATCCTCTGGCCGCAGGCCGCGACCGCCGCTCCAGTTGGATTTCGATCGGCGTCCACGCAGCCATCTTTGCGATCATTGCCGTGCTCATCTTCTGGCACCCTCGGCATAAGGTGATCGCCGCGCCCCCCGCGCAACAGGTCTTCAACATCACGCCTTACATGCCGCTGAGCGTCAGCCCGCAGGCTGCAGGCGGCGGCGGTGGTGGCGGCTCACGCGACATTCTTCAGGCGGCGAAAGGCAAACTACCCAAGATCGATAAGACGCAGTTTGTTCCGCCGGATGAGGTCATTCGCAATCCCAAACCGAAACTGGCAGTGGCGCCGACCGTCGTGATGCCGCAGAACATTCACCTGCCGAACAACACTATGCCCAACCTGGGCGATCCGCTGACGACGGTGAAGGGGCCGCTGTCGAATGGGACCGGCAGCGCGGGCGGCATCGGCTCCGGAAAAAGTGGTGGCATTGGCTCCGGCTCAGGCGCTGGCGTTGGGCCCGGATCGGGCGGCGGCTACGGCGGCGGCGTGTACCGCGTAGGCGGCGGCGTGCTGGCGCCCCGGCTGATTTATGGCCCGGAAGCGGAGATGACCGATCAGGCGCGCATGGCGAAGTACCAGGGCGAATGCGTGATTGAGATGGTCGTCGATGCCAAAGGCCTGCCGCATGATTTCAAGATCGTGCGCCACCTGGGCATGGGACTCGACGAGAAGGCGCTGGAGGCTGTGCGTCAATACCGCTTCAAGCCGGCCATGCTGAATGGCAAGCCCGTTCCCGTGCTGATCGACGTGGTCGTGGACTTCCACATCTACTAGCGTGCATTGTGGGCCGCCACAGGCTGCCCGGTGAGACGCTGCACCACAAACGATACGATCTCTGGCGTTACATAGTCAGGCGGCCGCAGCCGGAACACCGGCACGTTCGGCGGAAGCTGCGGTACGTGATCTCGCGGACCTTCTGATAGCAGAATCGCGTCGGCGCGCTTCAGATACTTCTGCGCGGAGAGTTTGAAGTCCTTCACGCTGGGGTCGAGCACGCTCAGGTACAGGTCCGGCGTGAGAAATTCCAGAATGCTGTTTGACTCGATAGTGGCGTTCTGTGCGCGCGCCAGCTCGCGCTGCACGCGCGGCATCGCCTCGCGCAACTGACCCTGCCGGGTGCGGACCCAGAAAGAATGCGCGGCTCCAGCCGCCAGAAAACGTGCGCTGTCCGTGCCGCTGGCGGCATCGCGCTCCTGAGAGATGGCGATGGTGTGTGGGCCGGTTTCGCAGGCGCATGGTTTGCCATTGGCGGAGCAAATACCGTGCCCGAACTGCGTAATCTTGAACGCGCTCCACTGCCAGCCTGGCAGGGCACGGATCAGACCTGCGACGACCGATGTTTTGCCGATGTTGCGCGTCTGTCCCCCGACCACTACGACGGCCATCGCGTCAGTCCTTCTGCTTTGCGGCAAGCTTTGCCAGCGCCGCCAGGCTGCGCAGATATGCACGCAGAGGCTGCGCCGGACGCCCCCAGAAGACCTGTCCTGGTCCGCGCAATTTCTTTTTGCTCAACACACCTGCGCCGCCGCCCAGAATCACGTCCGCGCCGATGTCCGCGTGTTCGCCCACGCCCACCTGCCCGCCCAGAATAGCGCCCTCGCCCACGGTGCTGCTGCCTGAGATGCCGGTCTGCGCGGCGATGACGACATTGCGCCCGATCACGACGTTATGACCTACGTGGACAAGATTGTCGAGTTTGGCGCCCCGCTCAATCCGTGTTTCCGCCAGTGCGCTGCGGTCTACCGTGGTGTTGGCGCCGATCTCCACATCGTCCTCAATCGCCAGCGTGCCTTGTTGCGGAAACTGCAGATACTCCCCGGTTGCGGCGTCACGCACGTAGCCAAAGCCGTCTGAGCCCAACACAGCGCCCGCATGCACCACGACGCGATCGCCCAGCGTGACGCCGCCATACAGTACCACGCGGGGATGGAGGATGCAGTCCGCGCCAACGTGGCAGCCGTCGGCGATCACGCATCCCGCGCCGATCTTTGAATTTTCGCCAATCGCTACGGACTCGCCGAGCACGGCGTAGGCATCGATGGCGGCAGTGTCCGCAACCTGAGCGCTCGCCGGGACAATGGCCGTTGCATGGATGCCGCGGCGTACGGAGCGAGGCTGCAGCAGACGCCCCGCGCGGGCAAAGGCGAGCCGCGGCTGTGCCGCCAGCAGCAGTGCTTTCGTCACGGGTTGCGGGATCGTCGCGCTTTGCGACACGAGCACTGCACCGGCTGCGGAGCGCAACGCCCGCTCCAGAGACGCTGCATCCTCCGCAAACACAAGGCTGGTAGCATCGGCGCGCGCAGGCTCCGCGACTCGCGCAATCGCGGGAGCATCGCCCGTTGAGGGCAGTACAAGCCGGGCCCCGAGGTGCCGCGCGAGTTCTTCGAGCGAAAGCATGCCTCTATCGTAGTCGAGCCAGGCAACAAGGCCAGGGCTGCGCCGGCAGCCAACTGAGCTGACCACGCCGCTTAGCGATACAGCGGGGCCTCGCCTGCCGGCCGCGTCTTCCACCGTCGATGCACCCACAGCCACTGCTCGGGATACTGACGGATGATCGCCTCCAGCGACCGGTTGAAGAGCTGTGTGTTGGCGTGGGCGTCGGCTTCATCGTCGCCGGTGTTTGTGAGTTCCAATGCGGGCAGAAAGTGCAGCACATATTTCTTTTCCTGCGGATGCCAGAGCATAAAGCCCGGAACCACGGCCGCGCCGGTTTTTTGTGCGACGCGTGCCACGCCAGCGGCGGTGCAGGCTGGCGTTCCGAAAAAGTCAGCAAATACGCCCTGAGGCGGCGTCATATTGGTGTCCATCAGTACGCCCACAGTCTCGCCACTGCGCATGGCGGCGATCAGGCCGCGCGCAAAGTCATCTTTATGCAGAACCCGGTTTCCGTGCAGGCAACGGATGTGGTTCACATAGCGGTCGAGCATGGAATTGTCGAGCCGACGGATGACCATGCTCATGGGATAGCCGGCGAGTGAGTGATAGAAGCTGGATAGCTCCCACGCGCCGATGTGGCCGGTCAGGATCAGCACGCCTTTCCCGCGCGCGCGGGCAGAGAGAAAGTTATTGAGGCCCTCGTAGCGAATAAAACGATTCGCGCGAGCCAGCGTGAGGCCACACATGTGGCAGAACTCCGCAAGTTGCCAGCCAAGGCCGCGATACATGCCGCGCAGAATCTCTCTTTGTTGCTCGGACCCGATGCCGGGAAAGGCCATCGCCAGGTTGACTTGTCCGACCGTGCGCAGGCGCCCCAGAGCCAGATAAGCGACGCTTCCGAGCGCTGCCCCAATCGAGCGCGCCAGGGGGCGTGGGAGCAGGCCGATGGCCTTGACCAGCATCCAAACCGGCGCAAATTCCGCCCACTGCCGCGTTCGTCCCATGAAAATCATCTTAAAGGGCTGGCGATTCGAATCTCTTTTGACAGTTTCCGGCAACCGCTGGAGGCTCGAAGTGGTCTAATCAGGGATAGAACTCCGCCGCTGGCAAAGCGGAAAACCAATCAGGAGCGAATCGTATGCAGAATTGGAAGTTATGGACAGCTTTCGGTGTTGGCGTTGCGGCGGGTGCAGCCATCGCCCTTTTGTATGCACCGCAGGCGGGCGACAAAACCCGCAAAAAGCTGAAGCGCGGGATCGAGGACGCGTCGGACCGCATCCAGAGCACAGCCGAGGACTTTGGCCGCCACGCGGACGAGTATGGGCGGCAGGCGGAGCGTGTGATTCAGCGCGGCCGTGAGGCGCTGGACGACACCCTTTCCAAGGCAAGTTCGGTGGCGAACAAGATCGCCGGCATGGTGTAGGTCCAGCAGAGTACGGGCCGACAGCCCGCTCCCGGACATCGTTGCAGCCCGGTCCTCCGAGGCGGCAGATACGATGACCCGGAATGCAGAAGGAGCTTCGCGAAAGCGAAGCTCCTTCTGTTTTTGCAGCGAGGTTGTCGGTCGCGAACCCTAACTACTGGAAAGCAGCACGCCTTCCGCCGTGCGCTCTTCGCCTTCCTTGCCGACCGGGCGGTAGTAGAGCTGGTTATTGTCCAGGTAGACCTCCAGGAACGCCGGGCGGTCCGTCAGTTGGCCCCCGATAAGCGCCTCCGACAGGGGATCCTCAATGAAGCGCTGCAGCGCGCGCCGCAACGGCCGGGCGCCATAACTGCGGTCGCCCATCGTCCGGTCCAGAATCCACTTCTTGGCGTCTTCCATGACGGAGATGGTGATGGCCTTCTGCGCCAGATTGGCGTTCAACTGCTGCACCAGCAGTTCCAGAATCTGGATCAGGTCGGCATCCGTCAGCGCCTGGAAGATGATGATTTCATCGAGACGGTTGAGGAACTCCGGATTGAAGGTGCGCTTCACCTCACCCTTCACCAGGTCCTCGACCTTTTCGGCGACCATCTCTTCACGGTCGGACTGGAAGCCCAGCCCCTGCCGCTTCTGCAGGTGACGCGCGCCGATGTTCGACGTCATGATGAGGATCGTATTCTTGAAATCTACCGTGTTGCCGAGGCCATCCGTAAGTTGTCCGTCCTCAAACACCTGCAACAGGATGTTGAAGACATCCGGATGCGCCTTCTCGATCTCATCGAGCAGAACGACAGAGTACGGCGAGCGCTTGACGCGTTCGGTGAGCTGACCGCCCTCCTCGTACCCAACGTATCCCGGGGGGGAACCGATCAGCTTGGAGACAGAATGTTTCTCCATGTACTCCGACATGTCGAAGCGGATCAGCGCCTTGTCGCTGCCGAACAGAAAGCTGGCCAGTGTGCGAGCAACTTCCGTCTTGCCCACGCCTGTGGGGCCCAGGAACAGGAACGAGCCGATGGGCCGCAGCGGGGACTTGAGGCCAGCTCGCGAGCGGCGGATGGCCCGGGCCAGTGCGGAGATTGACTTCTCCTGGGAAATGATGCGCTTGTGCAGCTCTCCTTCCACGCGAAGCAGCTTTTGCGTCTCTTCTTCCTTGATCGAGGTGACTGGAACGCCAGTCCAGCGGCTCACCACATCCTCTATGTCTTCGCGGGTGACGACGCCTGCTGTGGAATCGTCGAGATGATATTTGTCCCGGAGGGCGCGCAGGTTTTCACGCTCCTTACGCTCTTCGTCAGAATAAAAACGCGCCTTCTCAAATTCGTGATTTGCAATGGCATTTTCCATGCGGTGCACGATGAACTTGATGCGCTTCTGAATCTCCGTGATTTCCTCGGGCAGGGAAGTCTGGCGCAGCTTGACGCGCGCGCCCGCTTCATCGATCAGGTCGATTGCCTTGTCTGGCAGAAAGCGGTCGGGGATGTAGCGGCTGGAGTGATAGACCGCGAACTGGATCGAGTCATCGGTGTAGCTCACCGCATGGAACTTCTCATAGCGATCCTTGATGCCCATGATGACTTTAACCGCATCTTCTTCACTGGGTGGAGGAACCTTTACGGCCTGGAAGCGGCGCTCCAGCGAGCGGTCCTTTTCGATCGACTTGCGGTACTCGCCCGGAGTGGTGGCGCCGATGCACTGAATTTCGCCGCGCGAGAGCGCTGGCTTCAGGATGTTCGCGGCATCGAGCGAACCCTCGGCCGATCCTGCGCCCACCAGTGTATGCAGCTCATCGATAAAGATGATGGAATTCTGATTCTCGATCAGCTCCTTCATGATCGTCTTCAGCCGCTCTTCAAACTGGCCGCGATACTTGGTGCCGGCAACGATCAGCGACAGATCCAGCGCCAGCACGCGCTTATCGGCGAGGAAGCTGGGGACGTCCCCATCGGAGATGCGCTGCGCCAGTCCTTCGACGATAGCGGTCTTACCCACGCCCGGCTCACCGATCAATACTGGATTGTTTTTCGTGCGGCGGCAGAGGATCTGGATGACGCGATCGACTTCCTGGTCGCGGCCAACCAGCGGGTCAAGCTGATTGTCGAGCGCTGCCTGCGTCAGATCGCGCGAAAACTCTGCCAGCATGCTGGATTCGCGATTGCGCTGTGCCTGCGGCGCGCGCTCCTGGGTAGTGCGAGCGAGCTCATCGCGCACGGTGGAGAGCCGCAGTCCGCGCTCCAGCAAAATCTCCGATGCAAAGCATTTTTCTTCGCGCAGCAGACCTAGCAACAGGTGCTCGGTGCCAATGTGCTTGTTGGACAGCCGCTCGGCCTCTTCGGCCGCATACGCCAGCACGCGCTTGCACTCGTTTGAAAGCGGCAGGTCCACCGACGTGGAGACCTTCTCGCGGATGGTGGTATGCGCTTCGATCTGTTTGCGGATCGACTCAACCGACGCGTGCGAGCGCAAAAAACGGTTACTCAGCGCCTTATCTTCCCGCAACAGACCCAGCAACAGGTGTTCCGTTTCAATATAAGGAGAGCCGAACTGGCTGGCTTCGTAGCGGGCGAAAAAGATCACGCGGCGTGCCTTTTCCGTATACCGTTCGAACATATTTCCCCCTTGGCTCATGCTGGGCCCGGCGCCTGGACGCGGACACAACTGGACTGCACGTTAGATGTCCCCGTATCAGCGGTCGATTCCGGGGGCGTTTGATCCGGCTGCATACCTGCAACCGGGATTTGCTGAAGCTGGCCGTCGCGGAGCCGCAGTGTGCGGTCACAACGCCGGGCCAGGTCAAGATTGTGCGTAACCAGAATGGAAGTTAGCTGGTGCGCTGTATGTAGTTGCGTCAGCAGGCGAAAGACCGAGTCCGCCGTGCTGGCGTCGAGACTTCCGGTCGGCTCGTCGGCCAGCAGCAGCCCGGGTCCGGCCACCAGAGCGCGAGCGAACGCGACCCGCTGCTGCTCTCCGCCAGAGAGCTCTCCGGCGCGATGACTGGCACGCTGGCCCAGACCCACCTCATCCAGCAGCCTGGCAGCAGCGGCAAACGCCTGATTCTTCGGCATATTCCGTGCCAACAGCGGCATGGCGGCATTCTCCAGCGCCGTAAACTCCGGCAGTAGGTAGTGCATTTGCCACACGTAACCGATTTCGCGGTTGCGAAACGCGGCCGCCTGTCCCGCTGTCAGTTTTCCCAGCAAGGTTGAGCCGAAGTATACGGCACCGGCAGAAGGCCGATCAAGGCCTGCGAGCATGTGCAGCAGGGTACTTTTACCGGAACCCGACTCGCCAACGATCGCCACCATTTCGCCGCGGCGCACCGTCAGGTTCAGATCGCGGAACAGGGTCAGGGTTCCGTTGCCGCTGGGAAAGGCCTTGCACAGATCTTCTGTCCGCAGGAAGGCGTCGCCCTGGTCGATGCGCGCAACTTCTGTCATTTCCAACTCCCGCGGTAACAGCCGCGAATAAAAAGCAGACAACCCCGAAGGTTGCCTGCACGACACGGTCGGCTCAGCAAGCAGGCGGTCACGCTTGTGAGGATTCGGTCAATTGTTTTTCGATCCTGTTGCCCTGATTCTACGCTCGCGTCTGAAAAATCTGTGCGCCAGCGATGTGCGCTCACTGCGAGATTTGAATTTGCTCCGGTAGAAAGAGGGTAAAGATGGTGCCGCTTTTGCCCGGCGTATCACAGCTGCGGACCCGCAGAGCGCCCTGATGCCGGGCCGCGATGCCTTGCGAGATCCACAAACCCAGGCCGGTGCCATTCATTTCCTTCGTCGTGTAGAACGCTTCAAACAGGCGGTTCCGCACACTCTTCGGAATTCCGCGGCCGGTATCGGCAACCGTCAGCCGCACGCCCCGGCGGCCGGTCTTCCAGTCCGTCGCATCGTGGGTGCGCAACAGCAGTTGACCGCCCCGTCGCATGGCATCGAACGCGTTGGCGATTAAATTACTCAACACCTGGCGGATGTCGTTTTCAAAACACAATACTGGGCGCGCGGCCCGGTATTTCGCCTGCACATGGATCTTCGTGTTTGCCAGCCGCCCCTGATAGAGAGACTGCACGGAGTTCATCAGCTCCGCCGTGCTGACCCAGGCAGGGTTGGCGGCCTGGCGATGGAAACGCAGCGCCTGAGTTGCCACCTGCGAGACGCGCGCCAGCTCCGCCTGTGCCGTGGCGAGATACCGGCGAACATCCTCGGGCAGAGAATCGTGGCTCGCAGCCAGATACAGCAGGTTGGTTACGGCTTCGAGCGGATTGTTGATCTCATGCGAGATGGAGCTGGCCAGACGTCCCACCGCAGCCAGCTTTTCACTCTGCAGCAGAGCATTTTCCGCCCGTTTCTGTGCGGTAATTTCCAGAGACGCAGCGGTGATGGCCCGCACGGAGCCGTCGCTGCCGTAGACGGGAAAGTAATTGACCGTCCAGTACCGGTAATCGCCGGGACGCATTGGCAACTCGCCTTCAAGCAGCGAGTTCACGATCGGACGTCCCTCAAGAACCTGCTCGAACATCTCGCGCAGACCCGCAATGGGGGCGATCTCAGTCAGTGTCTTGCCGAGGATCTGCTCCATCGGCAGACCCACAATCTCCGCCTGCCGGTCGTTCAGTCGCAGGTAGCGGAAATCGACCGGGTCAAACAGAGCCAGGCCGATGGGTGCCGTGCGATAGACCGTCTCCAGCTCCTCACGCTGCTGCTCGCTCTCCATGCGGCTGCGGCGCAGCTCTTCTTCGGCCGCTTTGCGTG
The DNA here is from genome assembly GCA_021782675.1 of Acidobacteriota bacterium. Lineage (GTDB taxonomy): Bacteria > Acidobacteriota > Terriglobia > Terriglobales > Acidobacteriaceae > JAKAUB01. The sequence goes on along the minus strand of JAJXUS010000003.1, from coordinate 5,339 downwards.
CCTGGATGTCGATGCAGACGCCCATCCAGTACAAAGTGTTTCCGTCGTCATCCCGCACCGGGATGCCCCGCACCCAGAACCAGCGATAGACGCCGTCGGCTCGCCGGATGCGGGTCTCGATCTCAAAATCCATGCCGCTCTGCAACGCAGCTATCCAGCTTTGCAGCACCCGCTCGTCGTCCTCAGGATGCACCGCTTTGCGCCATCCCTGGCCGCAGGTCTCTTCCAGCGTCAGGCCGGAGTATTCCAGAAGCCTGGGGCTGGCGAACGTCACGGCGCCCTGCGGATCGGCCAGCAGGATCATCTGCGGATTCAGTTTTGTGAAGGCGCGATAGCGGCGTTCGAATTCCCGCATCGCTTCCTGCGCACGGTGCCGCTCTGAAATCTCTGTGCAGAAAACGGCGATCCCGCCTTCGGCGGGATAGATCCGCAGCTCGAACCAGGCGCCGGTTCCTTCGTCATAGTGTTCAAATTCGGCCGGGATGCGCCGTTCCATCGCGTCGCGATAATGCTGCTCGAGCGGCGTGCCGACGAGGTGGGGCCAGCACTCCCACACGCTTTTGCCAACGAAGCCGCCGGCAGGACGGCGGGCGAGCTCTTCCGTCCGCGGATTGGCGTAAGTAATCGTCCACTCCCGATTGATGGTGATATAGCCTTCGGGCATCGTGGCCAGCACTTCGGCCAAGCGGCTCTCCGCATGTTCGGCGCGTTGCAGCGGGTCGCTCCCCGCAGCGGGCGACGTTGAGGCAGAGGATTTCCCGGAATCAGGCATGGATCAGGCAGTAAACTCGGAGTTATTGTACGCACAAAAAACGGCTATTCGTATCGCAATGCTTCTGCCGGCAGAATGCCGGCCGACGAAGACGACGGGTAAAGCGTGGCGGCCAGTGAGACCAACAGGGCCACCGCGGCGACGATGGCGCCGTCCTGCCAGCGTGGTGCGAAGGGCAGATAATCCAGCGAATAAACCTGCGCCGACAGATGGATAAAACGGTAATGGCCGCCCACCCAGGCAGCGGAATACCCGACGGCGAGTCCGATGGCGGTGCCAATGACGCTGATCAGCAGCCCCTGATAAAGAAAAATCCGCCGGATCTGGCTGGGGAGAACACCATAGGACATCATCACGGCGATATCGCGGGTCTTTTCCATCACCATCATGGTCAGGGCGATCAGGATGTTCAGCGCCGCCACACAGACGATGAGCCCGATGATGATGAAGGTCGCCACCTGCTCCAGGCGCAGCGCGCGGAACAACTCCTGATTCTGTTCCATCCAGTTGGTGGTCATAAAGCCAGGGCCGGCGGCCGCTTCAATCTCGCGGCCGACGGCGGCGGCCCGGTACAGATCGTCAATTTTGAAGCTGATGACCGAGACCACGTCTGGCTCGCTGAACAGGTGCTGGACATCGGCCAGCCGCGCCAGCGCAAACGATGAGTCGTATTGGTAGAAGCCGGAATGGAAGATGCCGGCGACGCGGAAGCGCTGATACTTCGGCACCAGGCCGAAGGGCGTCAGCTCTCCCTGCGGGCTGGTGACCAGAACGGTTGAGCCAACTTCTGCGCCAACCTGTGCCGCCAGATCAGAGCCCAGGACCAGCGGTGGCAGCGTGCCGGCATTGGTGGATGGCGCCAGGTCCGCCGCGCTGCCTTCGCGGATATTGTTGAGCAGGCTGCTGACGGTGCGTTCCTGTGCCGGGAGTATGCCTTTGATCAGCGCGCCGCCGGAACGGGCGCCGCGCGAAATCAGCCCCTGACCGTAAATCGCCGGTGCCGCGGCGGTGACGTGCGGCAGACTTCGCAGCCGCTGCGTCAGCGAACGCCAGTGCGTGATGCCATCGGCAGCGGTGCGCATCAGCTCGACATGGGCCGTCGACCCAAGCAGCCGCTGCTGCAGGTCGCGACGCATGCCATTGGTGATGGCCAGGGCGATGATCAGCGCCGCGACGCCGGCCGCGACACCCACGACCGAGATGGCGGTGATGACGCCGACCAGCGCCTGACGCCGCCGGGCGCGCAGATAACGGCTGGCAATAAACAGTTCAAAGCGCACGCGAAGCCTCTCGGGCCGCGCGGCGCGGGCGAGCAGCGGACCGTCTGCCGCTCACGGCACCACCGTCTTGGCGGTCGCCGCATTGCCGCCGCGATCCAGAACGCGCACGGCCAGAACATGCTCCTGCGCGGGCTGGCTGCCTGCGGGCGGCGGAAGCGCAACGGTAAAGTCGTATTGTTCCTGCATCGCATCGCTCAGCCGGCCCACGGGTTCGATGTACTCCCACGGTCCGCCGTCAAGAGAGTAGAACGCGCGCGCGATGGTCGCGAACTGGGTTTGCGCCGTGAAGGAGGCGTGCAGCGCGCCGTTTTCCCGTTTGGCCTGTAAGGCAGAAAGCACCGGCGTGGCGGTATCGATGAGAAAGTGCGCGCTGTCGCGGTAGCCGGTAAGCGCATGGCCCGGCGGCTGGGAAGGCGCGTCGCTGGCGACGACGCGGATTGTGTAACCGCCATTGGGCAGGCGGCTGGTGTCGAAGGACGTCCAGGTCTGCGAGATGTCCTTGCGCAGCAGAAGCCAGGAAGGCTCATCGTCGCTGCGGTAATAGACGCTGTAGCGCAGCCGGTCACCATTGGGATCGTGCGCACTCCACCGCGCCGTCGCCCAGTTGCGCTCAGGGATAGCCATCAATGGAGCGGCGTCGGAGGAGCCCTCTGTGCTGCCATCGGCGCCGGGAAGCGAGATCGGAACGGGGTTGATCTGGCCGGTCGGGTTCGACGCCTGGGTGACGCGCGCGTGCAGCCGGACAACGACGGCACTGACAACCGGTGCAACATTCTGCGGCAGGTAATACACGCCGACCGAGCGCAGGACTGCGTCTGGCTGCAGTTCCGCTTTCCATTGCAAATAGCGGCCTTTCGCGAGCGACGGCGCGGCCGCAGGGTTGATCTTCTGCCACTCGCTCCAGCCCTCACCGGGCTGCTCAATATTGCCGACCCGGGCGAACAGCGTGCAGTTGCCGGTTCCGCGCGTTTCGAACTTTCCCCATTGCGAGAAAAAGTGTGCGTCGTGGACCTGGCTTGTGTATGTCGCGGCCTTTTCTCGTCCAGATCCCACTGGCAGTCGATAGAGTTTTGCCGGGTTGCTGGTGGCGGCGTAGACGGCGGCCGGGGTCTGCAGCAGGGCCGTGGTCTGGAGTGCTTCAAGGTGCGCCAGATCGGCATACGTGCCCTCCGGTTGAATGCGATACAGGTGGCCCTGGTTGCCGCTGCCGGTCAGCAGCCCGCCGGAGTTCTGACCGTCCTGCTGCCACGCCATCGCGTACACCACATCATGGGTCGAGCTCCAAATCTGGCGCGGCGCACCGTCAGGCGCGATCTGGTAGATCACCGTGCCGTTTGGCACGACTGTGCTGTCGCCAGCGCTCTCAGTAGTTGCGCCGGTGACGATCCGAATGGTCGCGGTAAGCGTGGGCGCACTGTGGACCGACAGGGGCGGCAGCGTGGTTCGCGTCTTGGCCCCGATGGCTGCGGCGTACAGGTTGCCGGCCGGGTCCATGGCGAGAGCCGGAATCTCCTGCCGGGGTGCCTCGAACAGGACAAAGCCCTTGCCCGTCTTGTCAATCCGGTAGACCAGGCCGCGGCCGTCCGTGCCGGCGTACAGGGTTCCGTCCGGCGCGAACAAGATGCAGCGGATATGTTCCTCGCTGCTTGTGAAGAACTTCTCCGGCGTTGCGCCGCTGTGTTTCAGGTCGAGGCGATAGATGGCCGCCGGACCGCCCGTGGCGATATACAGGCGGCCGGCCGTATCGAAGGCAAGATCCCAAAGGTAGGTTGGCTTGGGTGAGACGGAGGCGGGATCGAAGACGACGTCGGCCGTAGGCGTGGGCGATGGCTTCTTTGCGCTGTCGGCATAGACGCGCGCGGGGGGTGCGGCCAGATTGACCTCCGGGCCGGCCGGGTTCAGGCGATAAACCTTTCCGTCGGGCAGGGTCGCGGCGTAGACCATGCCATCGGGCCCAATCCGTACCGACTGTACCGATACGGCGCGGGTCTTCAGCAGCGGCGTGGATTTTCCGTCAGGAGTCACCTTGAGCACCTCTGCCGGCGATCCTGTACCCAGATAAACATTGCCGCGGCTGTCGGCGGCGGCGGACCAGATGGAACCGGCCTGTGCGGTCAGTATGTCTTGGGGTGCCGGCGAAGGCTGCAGCCGTCCGTCGCTGTAGATCGCGACGCCCTCGGGGGTGCCGGCTTCAAAGCTTTGAAAGGTGGTTTGCCGCCAGACCTTTGTCCCCTGCGCGTGCGCCAGCAGGGGAAACGCGGCCAGTATCCATGCGAAGTTGCGCGTCTTCATGCCTGCTCCGAGTGTACCGAAGCGCTGCGCCGGACGGGGTACGGCGGCGGTTTCAGGGGCGGATGTCGAGTGTGACGACCTTCGAGCCTGCGACGACCAGCCCCAGCGCCTGCGCGGCGAGCGGCACGGCCGTCTCTCCATCCAGTGAAAAATTGGGATCGTCCTCCTCCGGCTGCAGTACGTTCGCCACCGAGAGTGGAACGGCGGGCAGTGTGTCCGCGCCGAGCGTGGCCTGCGGCAGCGGTTCAAGCAGCGTTACGTAGAGACGATCGGCGTCATGCAGGGCGTTCAGGCGCTGTACTGTGGCCGCCAAAGTTTCGGGCGGGGCCGAGGGATTGGCGATCAGCCGCAGCGTGTGATCGAGCGTTGCGCCATCGCTGACCAGCAGCCGCACCGGCCCCGCCGGCAGCACCGGCGGCAGCTTGACCTGCAGGCGAACCAGCCGCGACGGCATGCGATACGGGTGCAGGACGGCCTCAACCGTCAGCGGGCTGCCGGCCTGGATGCGGGGTGTAAGAACGCGGGCGGCGACGATATCCGCCGACCGATCACCAGCCACGGACGTGAAGTGCAGCGAGACATTCTGAATGTGGGGCTGCTGCCGGGGATTGCTGAACAGGCTATCGAAGCGCTGGGCCACCACCACTGCGGCCGTCAGGCTGGCCGGCTGCCCGTTGGCGGGTGCGATCCAGTCGTCAATTTTGACGGGAGCGAGCCCGGCCAGCCGAATGCGGCCGGTCAGGTGATAGGTGGCGGGATCGTCATAGCCGTTGCTGTCCTGCATGGCCTGAAAGACGGTCGCCAGGATTGCGGCGGAGGTGAGACGCGGGTGCTCGACAACACCGAAGCTATAGCGTCGCGGCGAACCGGCGCCGGAAAAGTCGAGCGTCACCGGGATCATTGCGGCCGACTGGCCGAAGACGCCCATAATGCCGGACTGGCGGTCCTCGGTGAAGGAGCCTACCGGCTCGGTCGTGTTTACGACCTTCATGGGA